>NZ_JBBIAM010000079.1:0-45560 GCF_054185185.1 Bradyrhizobium sp. UFLA05-153 | reverse complement strand
GACTTCACCAGCGAGGACTTGTTCTCCTCACGGATGATGTCCATGCAGAGCTCGACGCACTCGTCGCAGATGAAGACAGTGGGACCCGCGATCAGTTTGCGGACTTCGTGCTGGCTCTTGCCGCAGAACGAGCAATACAGCGTGCTATTGGAGAGTGACTGAACTGTCATGAGGACCTCAGTGCGGCTTGCCGAGCACAAAAGTGAAAGGGACAACAAAGAGCTCATCACCCTGGTCGTCGCTGACGTGCAAGATCCAGTCACGCCAGTCTTCGAGACTGCTCTCATTGGTAAAGGATTGCACGACGCGGGTCGCATGATCGCGGGCCTCGGCAAGATCGTCCACCACGGCGCCGCGGCGATCGACGAAAACCTTCTTCGTGTTGGAGCAGTGGAAGTAGACCTGGGTCATGTTCAGTCTCCATTGAATGGGATGGGGAGCAGCGAGAGGCACGCGTCGCTCGAGTCCTCAAGGAGAGGTCGCGATGATGGGAGGGGCGACGCTGCTAAGATCTGGAACCACATCCAGGTAGCCAAGAGAGGAAAGAGGATCATTTGAGCACCTCGCGGATCACGATTTTCGGAGGAATAGTGTTGCTCAACCGCCGCACTTCGTCGCCAACAGGTCGTTGAACGCGTTGATCACTGAATCGATTGCAGCCAACACCTGCGCGCCGTCGACGCGGTTGGCAGCGGCTTGTCGCAACACCACCGATTCATAGAATGAGGTGGCGTAGGCGCGACAGCGCTTCTCTTTGTCGGCGGTGTTGTCGAGTTGGCTTTGTACCGCCGCCAAGCGAGCACAAGAGCCGTCGATGTTCTTGTTTGAGGCGCAGCCCGCCGCGACCGCAGGAATCGTAGATGCGTTAATCGCGGCAGAAACAATGAGAACGGCGATTCTCCTCATCAGCGCACTCCATAAAGCGAGTTGTTGAGAGGAGACTTACATTCTTCAGGTCTATGTTCTATTGCACGCGAGTCGCTTCGAGTACGGCTGTGGTTGCCCCACATAAACCTTGGCTTAAAAGAACGTGAGAGACGATTTCGCACGCGGCAGAGGTGCCACCTCTCTTAGCGAGAGAGGCAGCACCACACTCGGTGGAGAGCTGACACGGTCACGTGCGCTGCAATAGCCGCTTTCTACGACTACGGAGATGAAGGGCTCGGAATGCAGCCCGGCCGCGCCGAAGCTTCGCCGATCAATCCGAAGAAGCTGGTCACGAGTTCCGCGCGGATTCTTTGCAAAAGCGTCCCGTCCTGGCCGTCCCGGATCGTGACCGTTGCGGTCAAACCCGACACCAAAGGCACACCGGCAGGCACGTAATCGATCGCGATCCGGACCGGCACTCGCTGGGCCAACCGTACCCAGGTGTAAACCGGATCGACGTTGGGCAGCCCCTGTGTCGCAGCCGCTGCATTGGAAACGCTGACGCCGCGCGTCACCGTTGCGATGTGACCTATTACGGGCTCAGAGTAGCCCATCAACTTCGCTTCGGCGCGGTCACCCACGCACAGCCGGGCCAGCTTTGTTTCCTCGAAGTAGCCGTCCACCCAATAGCTGTCCGTGTCGATGATGGAGACGTTGGCCGTACCTTGATGCGCATAGTCTCCCTTTCGGAGCATGAGATTGGTGACGATGCCATTCACCGGACTGCGCACCTCGGTGTTCCGCAGATTGTTCTCCGCCTGCCGCACCTGCTCCTGGGCCGCATCGACGGCGGCCTTTGCCTGAAGCGCATTTCCCTCATAGACCTGCTTCTGTTCAACGGACGCAGATAAATCAGACAAGCGGCTTCGCCGCTCAGACTGCAACTCCTTCACGTTCAAATCGGCCATCTTTTGCTGTAGGGCCGCTTTGTTTGCACGCAGCGCGACTTCGAAATCGAACGGATCGATGACATACAAGATGTCACCCCTGCGAACGAATTGATTGTCGGTGACTCGCAGCTCTTTGATTTTTGCGGAAACGTCCGGCGCCACACTTGCAACTTGCACTCGCACTCGCCCATCTCGCGTCCACGGCCCGGCGTTGTACTGGTCCCACGTTACGAGAGCGGCCGCGGCAGCAACTGCGACCATTCCGACCGTCGCCAGCCTGCGCAACAGAAGCCGCACGGTTCGCCAGCCATTGTCTCGCCGCGGTGGGATTGATTTCGCTGGGGCCGGGGCAAGTTGTTCGTCCTCCCGGTGACCTTCCGATACCCTTAGGAAGATCTGGTCGAACTCGCTCGCCTGGCGAGCCGGCTCCTCAGGGTCAATCAGCGAAGTACGCGCAACGATTGCCTGCATCGCGTCTTCTCGAACAGTCTCATCATGAACGACCGCATCCATGGCGCCCTCCTCTAGAACAACAGAATCAATAGGCCGAGAACCGTCACATAGACGCTCAACTCTGCGATTGCGCCGTGACTGAACATCTTCGCAAAACCGACGACATGCAAAACCGGCCGAAGCATAATGATCACGACGAGAGCTATCACCAGGTAGGTTACAAGTGGCGCCATCAGAACGCCTCCGACCACGAACTCTGCAAAGGTGTGTGCCATCAGACTGCCTCCGACAAATCGAGATTTTGGCTCCGATCAAAGATGTTGCTTGCAAGGACAAGGCATGCCGCGACATCTACCTGGATCGAATCGTTCTGCGCAGCCTGCTCACGAATTCGGTGGGCAATAGCGCGCAAGGCGGCCGTATCTCGCTTGATGATCGCCGCGCGCGTTTCGTCTGCGAGTGGCGCAAGTGACCCGTCGGCGAATTTCATCAGCTGCGCATCGCAATGCCGGAGCATCGCCGATTGGTCGAAGCAAGTGAGTATTTTCGCGAGGGCGCGACTGTCCTGCGCTCCCCCGGCAGCGAGAAACTGCGCTATCCGCGAAGCGTCCCGGAATGTTGCTTCTTCGGGCGCTTCTCCATTCCCGAAGACAGGTTTCTGCAGCTCGCTGCGAGCCTCCGCTAGAAGCTGCATCCTGCGTTTGTCATCGGATACCGGGGGAATTAGTGTTTGCGCCGCAAGCAGGAATGCAGCTGCCGCTACAATAAACGCAGACGTGAAGAGGAAGGCCTGCGGATTGTAGGTCTGGGGATTACTCGGCGCCAGGATGAGCATGGTGTAAGGTAGAATGGTGCGACCAAGTGATGACCACAGAAGTCTTTTGGAGGTGATGAGGAGTGCTGCACCGACCGTAAGGGGAGCGAGACCGGTGGCCAGCAGAGGAAAGGCGTCGGCGCCATCGAGGATGATGAACTCGAGTATGCCGGTTAGGACAATTGCGATCGGCGCAGCAGCAAGCGCGATCGCGGTGAAGCCGCGCGGATTCGGAGTTGTGGCCCCTAATCCGATCATCAGCGCCACGAAAGACAGGGAAACGCTCGCCGCTGGCCACCCGGCCCAAACGTAGAAGGCCGAGCCCATTGCAAACCATAGAGAGGCGCGGAGACCGCTTTCCGCGGCAATTCGATAGGAGCGATACAAGGGTGCACGCCACGATAGTAGCGGCCACTTGACCGATCTCAGAGCGATCAGCTCTTGTCGAACCTCTTCGTCCCGTCGAACGAACTCGTTCCGTGCCGAGACTTCGGTTCGAGCGTCCCCGCCGCGAACACAACCGCTGCTCAAGGTCCGCGCAGCCTGTAATTCGGAGATTAGCGAAACCGCGGTGCTGCGGGCGGCAGCGCTCCTGACCGAGCCGCTGGTCGACTCCGGAGCCAGGCTTGCGATCTCCGGCCGGAGCGCCACAATTTCTCGCAGCAGCGTCAGGAATGTCATTGAGTTGCCTGGTTCGCCGCGGAAGGCAGCGCTTGCATAAGCGCGGATGCGGCGATGGATCGCCGCCAGCTGCGCGACCATGCGCGGTTGGCGGTCTGGAGCAAACATGAACGTGTTCACCACGGCGATCGAAAGAATGCCGACCGCGATTGCGGCGCCACGCGCCATGCCGGATTCAAACACGTGCTGCGGATTGTCGATCTGCTGTGTCGCAATAAATGCGACGGTATATCCGGACAGCACCGCTGCATAAGCCCGATAGCCGTCCAAGAGCTTTGCCGCAAAGACGCAAATGCCAAGCCACGCTGCAAACGCCACGAGGATCAGGTCTCTCGCCTGCGAGAAGAGGCCCGTGATTGCGATTGACACTGTTACGCCCACCACAGTGGCAAGCAATCGAAAACCTGCCTTGTCCAGCGCCTGGCCGCGGGTTGGTTCGGCGAGAACCGCAACCGTAAGCGCGGCCGTCGTCGGCGATTCGAGCTGCAGCCAAAAGCTCACGAACAAGGCGAGGATGGTAGCCAGCCAGACGCGAAGGGCGAAGCTCCAGGAGCTGACCGGAATATTCGCTACTATGTGCGGCTGCTCGGACATTGTCGCGATCACGGTCGTGCCTCTGCCGATGCTTCGTCACTCGCGCTCAGTTGTCACGCCCCGATACATCGACCGAGGCGACGAAACAGTAGCCACGCCCAGGGACGTTGACGATGAACCGATGTCCGTCCCGGCCGTCACGCAACGCACGACGCAGCGCGGATATATGGACCGTGAGGTTCGCAGGCTCGACAAAGACATTGGGCCAGACCCGGGCCATCAGCTCCTGCTTACTGACCAGCTCACCGCGGCGTTCGAGCAAAGCAATCAGGATCTCAAGAGCACGACTTCCGAGGCACACGGGCTTGTCTTCTTCCAGTAGAAGAAACTGCGTCGGAAGCAGGCGAAATGGTCCGAAGGAAACGTCGGCTGGGGCGGCGCCGGCCGATCCGCTTCGTTTATTGGAGTGCGGTGTAGCCGCCTCGAAAGCCTGAGCGGTGCGCCCGGCGTCCAGCTCCGGTTCGGGATGAAATCGCTCCAAGCGTCCGAAAGCTGCAGTCGAAGCTGATGCGCGCATTATGACCTCGCGTGCTTTGGCAGGCTGATCCCGCAAAGATGCCACTGACCGTAATCTGACGATTTGGAGCGCCGCGAGCTATTCCACGTGGGTCGCGCGCAATGACAGATTTAGTCGCGTTGCCTAAACCTAGATTTACAAGCCGAGTGGAGGAGTTGGGCCGCGCATTGTGATTGCTCGGGCCGGATCGACGAGGCCTGACATTCCTGTCGCTAACGCGCTTATGCGCGGCGCCCGTGATCGATAAACCAGCGCATAATTGGCTGCATTTGGATTCGGTAGTGCGCCTCTCTTTTCCGTGCATTCGCGCCCTACCGACCTGCAATGGAGCCAGTCGTCATCCTGCGACAACGTCACTCCATGCGGATCACCAAGTGCTCGGCTATCCGGATTTGGCTTTGCTCAAACGCGCAGGGCAGAGAATCGCGGCGGAACCGAACCTGTGAGCCGGCAGTTGCAAGAGGCAATCGAGGGATCTGCCAAAATACGCGAGAGCCCTTCTTGATCTGCGAGCTACCTCGTCGACCCAATTTCGGAAAGTGTGCGCCGGCTCGTGACGAACAGCCTGGTCAATCGTAGGCGGTGTATCGGAAAACGCGATGGTCTGACGCGACGGCGCCGCACCCGCTTTGCTCCGTTAGCGACCAAATTGGCGCGGCCGCGCAATATGTCGCGAGACGTCGCCTCGTAGTTCGTCTTACGTCTCGACCTGCTTCAACCGGTGGATGGCCGGCTTGCCGTCCATGAATTCAGCCATCGCCCCCATGAGCGTCTTGAAATATTCTGTGCTGAGATGGGCATCGACCGCTGCCTGATCGGCGTAACGCTCCATGAACACATAGGTATTCGGCATTTCACCGTGGTAGAGCTGATATAGCAGACAACCCTTCTCGTTTTCGTTGACCTTCTTGACGAGTTCAGTCGCGACCTTTTCGAAGTCCGCGCATTTGCCTTCCTTGATGTTGGTCGTTGCGACAGTTCCAAACATTCGCATCACCATCGACTTTGAGTGCGTCGTTCTATTGCCGGGCGTATTGGGCTACTTACCGGCATGCGCCAAGGCGCCGGGGGTAAAGCTCGGCAAATGGCGCCAAAGTGCTGCTAGGCAATCGGTTGATCATAACGGTCGAGCAGGGATCGCAAACTGAAACAGAACCCGCGTGGCTGGCTCGCGCTGACCAACAGGTCATCCGCCATGGAATTCGACGATTGGACGGCAGATTGTTAGTCCCATTCCCATGCCGTCGGGTTTTGTGGTGTAGAATGGTTCAAAGAAACGTGGGAGGGTCTCCAGACTGAGCCCGACGCCGGTATCCTGAACCCCAACGTACAGATCATTCAATTCGATCTGGCGGGTGGTGATTAGCACCTGTTGAGCGCGGCCAGTAACTGCCCCCATCGCCTGCAAGGCGTTGAGAACGAGGTAGGCACGACTTGCTGAAGTTGGACCCCTGAGCGCGCCAATTGCGCGCCACGCAATGGGACAGCTCAGGAGCGTTGCGGCCTATCAGGTACCAGCTTGAGCTTGTCAGCCATCCGGCCGAGCTCGGGAAGCGAACCGGCCTGCATCTTCTGCATCGCCCTGCTGCGATGCACCTTCACGGTGGCTTCGGCGATGCCGATATCGTGGGCAATCTGTTTGCTCAGACGGCCGCGGGCGACCTGAATCATGATCTCGCGCTCCCTGGGGCTCAGCGACCCGAAGCGCTCCCTGAGAGCGACCAAGTCCTTCTCATTTTCCCGCCGTGCACGATCACGAGAGAGACCGAGCTCAATGGCGTCGAGGAGATCCTGGTCGCGGAACGGCTTGGTCAGGAACTCGATGGCGCCCCTTTTCATCGCCTGCACGGACATTGGTATGTCACCATGTCCTGTGACGAAGATAATCGGGATTTCCCTATTTGCCGTAACGAGCTCGCGCTGAAGATCGAGGCCGCTTTGGCCAGGCATTCTGATGTCGAGCACCAGGCAGGCGGGGCAATCCGGGAGATCGGACTTGAGGAACTCGGAAATGGACGCAAATAGCTGAACATCGATGCCGAGCGATCGCAGTAGCCGCCCGACCGACGCGCGGAGGTCCGGGTCGTCGTCGACGACCAGCACGGTGGAGGTGGCGTCAGGCATCGCTGCTGCTCGAAGGGACCGCGAAAATGAGCCTGTATCTTCGTTTTCGGCCAGATCGCGCATTTCTAGTCCTAATCCCAGAACCTGAACAGCCCCATTGTTCCCAAAGCATGCGCGTGGGGTACACCAAAGTTTACGACCTGACACAGCGCACCCGTCCGAGGCGTGGATCGACTTTAGGATCTATGGCTCGCCCGATCGCAGCTGAGCGACGCCCATCACCTCATGCAAGCCATTCGCCTTCAGCGCTGACAGCCGATCGAGCGAGTGCCTTGGCCGCATCATCGCGGGCAGCCTTCTCAGCTCGCCGTTCGTAATCGTCGGCAAGAGCCCTTAGCTGACCCGCAATCGCCAGGTCAGTCATGGTTTTGGCGGTGCGGAGCAAAGTCTGCGCGGTCTTCAGATACTGCTTGCCTCGTGGTGAGATCTGAAGCGTCATGACGCCCTCGCGCGGTGTTCGGGCGACTGGTCGAAGGGCATTTGGAGCAAGCCCAACCAATTACGGTCACTTTGGCGGCGAGCTGCGAAGCGGTCGACGCACTCCTTGGAGCAAAGCGTGGTTCGCCACGAATAATGCCGGACGAGACCGAACTTGCCATCACAGATTGCGCATCGAGTGGACCTGTCAGACCCGTGAGTTTCCAAGCGGTAAGCCATTGTTCTCTCCTTTTGGCCCCTGCGCATTTCGGATGCATGCAGACTAGGAGGATTGTCACCAGCACCTCAATTGAGCGCAGGTCGAAAACGGGCATCCAAAGGAGGCGGGCAGCGATACGAAGGCTTACAAGGCCCGGACGTGACCCTGAGGTCGCCGGGTATGAAACCAGCGATCACGTTCGTCCGGCGCGGAGTTCTGCGTCCCAAGCGATGGCTGCCAGGACTCCCTTCTCCGTCGGCATAAGCCAAAGTTTAGGCGCATCGGCATTGCATCGATGGCATTCTTGACGCAAGTCAAGCCATCCCACGCGGATCTACGGCACCGTTAGCTGCCCGCACGAAGGGGCCTGCGAATGGCATAAGGGCATGATGAAAAAGGTACTAGTTTCGGTCGTCGACGATGATCGGTTCTTTCGAGAGTCAATGTGCAGGCTCATGAGATCCTTGGGCCATACGGTCGACGTTTTCTCGTCAGCAACCGAATTTCTCGCCTCCCCGCGCCTCTCCGAAACAGCATGCCTGATCACCGACATTCATATGCCCGCCATGACCGGGCTCGAACTCTGCCGGCGCCTTATCGATGCGGGCCACGCAATTCCGACGATCCTTGTGACGGCATTTCCCAATGACGTCGACCGGGCTCGCGCGCTAAACGACGGCGTCTTGTGTTACCTGCGCAAGCCGGTAGACGAGGACCAACTCACGCGATGTGTTAGCGCGGCTTTCAACTCCGATGGCTCGCCTGAAACGCAGTCGTGAGCTCTCTTTCGGTATCGGGCAAGGTGAACTGGAATACAGCGCCGCCGGGCTCGTTCGCTCCCGCCCACAGCTTGCCCCCGTGAGCTTGGATGATGGAGCGGCATATCGACAGCCCCATGCCTGTCCCACTCGACTTCGTCGTGTAGAAGGCATCGAAGATCCTATCGAGATGCGCAGGATCAATGCCCGGCCCTGAATCGCGCACGGCCACGAGGGCGCCTGCCTCGTCCTGATCGGTGCTGATCAACATCCCTCTTGCTCCCTCTTCAACCGAGCTCATTGATTCAGCCGCGTTGAGAATCAAATTCAGCAAGACTTGTTGCAGCTGAACGCGGTCCCCCAGAACCGGAAGCAACCCCTCCGAAAGCCGGGTCTGGACCGACACGCCATTCCTGACGGTCGCGCTTTGCGCTAACGCGATCACTTCGTTGATCGCCGCGTTGAGATCAAACCGCTCTTTTCGCGGCGGCGCTTTTTTGATTTGCTCTCGGATGCGATCGATGATGTCTCCGGCTCGATCTGTGTCCCCGACGACACAGGAGAGTGCCTCGCTGACCTCCCCCACGTCTGGCGGCTCCATCTTCAGAAAATTCTGGGCCGCTCGGGCATTGTTGCGTGCGCTGGCAATCGGTTGCGTGATTTCATGGGAAAGCGAGGCAGCCAATTCGCCCATCATGCTCACGCGGTTCATGTGAGCGAAATCCGATTCCATCTGCTGCAGCCGTGCCAGTGCTCGTTTGCGATCCTCGATGTCTGTCAGGAGAATGTACCAACGGGCAACGCGTCCAGAGTCATCGCGAATTGGAACAGTGCGACTCTCAAACCACCGATATTCTCCGTCGACGCGCTGCAGGCGCTGTTCGAGTTCGTAGGGAGTCCCGGAGGCGATCGATCTCGCAAACACTTCAGCGAGATGGGGAAGATCCTCGGGATGTACCATTCCGTTTATTCCCCAGCTCCTCAGCTCTTCGACTGGTCGGCCAAAATACTCGACGATTTGACGATTCACGGCTTCGACGTCGCCATTCGGGGCTAGAACCGCAACGAAACCCGGTATCCCGTCAATTGCCGAACGCAAACTTCGCTCGCTCTCACGTAGCGCTTCCTCCGCACGTTTGCGTTCGGTCAAATCGAGCACGAACGCAACACCCTCGTCGCCGCCTTGTTTGAAAAGCGTGGCGCCAATAAGCACGGGAACGCGACTGCCATCTTTCCGAAAATACTCCTTCTCGAAGGGTGGAACGATCCCCGTTGCGTCCAGCTGTGCGCGCGTGCGCAGGTCGCGCTCGCGCCATTCCGGCGGGGACAACTCAGTCCAGTGCACCCGGCCTAAAGCCACGTCTTCGCGGTCATATCCCAAGATACGCAGGAACGCGTCATTGGCTTCAAGAATCCGACCTTCGCGATCGGCAATGAATATCCCGATGATGTTGGCGTCGACCAAACGCCGAATCTTTCCTTCCCGATCCGCGAGGTCGCGATAAAGCCGCGAATTTTCGAGCGAGATTGCGGCCTGCGACGCCAGCATCTTCAATAAGGCGACGCGATCGGGCGTGAAGACGCCTGGTGCCAGATTGTTCTCCAGGTAGAGAATACCGGTGAGCTTTCCCTGATTGATCAACGGCAAACTGAGAATTGAGCGGACACGACACTGACCAAGATAGGGATCAGAAAATCCCTGCTGAGATGAAGCGTCGTCAAGAATCACCGTCTCATGCGTGCGCGTTCCATAACGAACCAACGACTCCGGCAACGCGGCTGTGCTGTAGGAGGCGTCGCGCAGATGCACGGCTACATTCTCTCCACTGGCGATCGCTTCCGCCTGTATCTGCAGCTCATCACCTCGCGGGACAATCAGAAGACCACGTTCAGCGCCGGCGTGCTCGAGGGCTGCGCGCATAAGTTTGTCGATGAGCTTTTCCAGCACCATCTCGCCAGAGAGCGCCTGCGAGACTTCGATCATCGTCGCGAGATCGAGATATTCGACCGGTGCTTCGATCGTTCCCGTTGAACCCGGAGCTCGTTCGTCGGCCCTCAGCCACGGATGCAGCTGATCGAGTTGCCGCACCTTTCCATCGGCCCCCCATCGTAGATAGTTACGCCGTGCGTTCCCCAAATACAGATGTGAGATCTCCTGACAGCCGCGCGCCGAGTAAAAGCGAGCGGCCAACTCATAGGCAAGCGCTTCGTCGTGCACGAAGCTATTTGCGCGTGCCGACGCGATGGCGCGCTCGTAAAGGTTCATGGCATCGAGCGGGCGCCCCTCGATACGTGCAATCTCAGCACCGAGCAGCGCGGCGCGGTGCGCGAAATTGTCCGGGCAACTCTCCGCAAGGATTTCGAATTGAAGGTGACGGCCGGCCATCGCCTCGAGGTGCCGTTCACGATTGCCTTCGTTGTCGGGGCCGCAGCAAGCGGCGTGAGAAAGCGCGGCGAAAAAGCCATAGTCTGACCTCGCAAATTCTGTAGGCTGGGCCCACAGCAGCTTCTCCGCGTTGGTGGCAGCCTCGAGCGCCGCTACGTAGTCGCTCGCAAAGAACCGCGCCTGCAGCTTTCGGATCCACCACCAGCAAGCCGCAATGCCTTGACCTGCGCTACTCGGGAGTTGGCCCTCGAACTCGCTTTCGTCGAAATCCCCGTAGTCGAAGCGGCCGAACGCGCGCGTAAGACCACGGAGCGTCCGGATGAGCCCGAGATGCGCCCTGGACGTGTCGACCATGAACCCGAAACGGGCATGCTGCGCGAACGCGAAGTTAAGCTCGGCTTCGCGCTCGACCTCCGCCAGCGGATCCCCCGCGCAGAGAAGATTGGAGATAAGGATGCTCGAGCTGTACACAGCGTAACCGAGATCGCCGATCTCATTGGCAACTGAGAACGTCCGGCGCAACATATCCCTGCAGGATCGAAAGTGTTCCGCCCAGGTCTGGACAAGGCCCCCGAACCAACAATAGGTAGCGGGCTGCAAACGCTTGAGACCGCGCTGCTCCACCAGATCACACCCCAGCCGCCCGAAACGAATGGCGTCCTTGTAGTCACCGAAGTCACGGCCCGCGATAGTCGCGACCAAGACATATGCGCCGCAGGAGCTGTCGCTATTGCCCTTCTCGAGGCTCAAATTGATTGCCTTGCAGGAGGCGAGCGCATGGAGGTTTTTGTCCGTAAATTGCGCCGCCGGCCCGACTCTGGTCAGGACGTCGACGATCGCAAGGGACTCAGGATCGGTCATCGGGGGAAGGTTGACGAGTTCCTCGATCGTACGGGGGCCAAGTAGTGACCAGATGCGATCGTATTCCAGCCGTACTTCGGCGTCCACTGGGTGTGGCGACCAGTGGATACCGCGTTGGCGGAGATAATCGAGAGCGACCTGAACCGCTCGGTCGCTGCGGGCGAGTGCCGAATAGAGATCGATCCCCAAGCAGGCGACGAGAGCTTGCTCGACCGCGCCGGCGGTGAACGCCGACATGTTCTCCAGGCGCCGCTCCGCCGCACGGAAGTCACCGGTCAGAAATTCACATTCGGCGCGGTTGAGCTCAAGCTCGAAGGTAAGCTCGCGGCACTGTTGCCAGCGGTCGTCCGCCAGCAGTTCTCCACCTACAATCAGATAGGTAAGCGCAACAGCGTACGCTGCGGACGCCTTGGCGCGCTTTCCTGCGATCAAATTCAGCGCGGCCAATTGTTCGCGCTCCTCCCGCGAGGTAATCAGGGCCGCGGCGCGGTTGAGCTGGTTGACGATGTCGAAGATACTCTCCTCACGCTTCTCGCCGCTTGTGTGCAGGAGGATCAGCCTTCCGATTCGAAGATGCTCTTCGGGGCGCCATTCTTTCGAGATCAGCGAATAGGTGCCTTCGTGGATTCGGTCGTGCATGAATTTGTAGGAGCCGTCGAGACGCTCGATAAACTCCTGGCGCACAGCCTCCCAGAGATCTCGGTGAACCTGCTCCTCCGATGTGCCCTGGACGAGCGAGAGTGTGGCCGTTGGCGCGATATTTCCAAGGCAAGCGAACCTTGTGAGCGCCGTCCGCGTTTCAGCTGGCAGACGGCTCAACTTGCGAACCATGAGGTCCACGACGTTGTCGGTATAGCCCTTTGAGTGAATGCGCGCGAGGTCCCATGACCAGCTCCCCGTGGCATGATCGAACGCGACCAGTTCCTCATCTGCAAGAGTGGAGAGGAATTGGATGGCGAAGAAAGGATTTCCACCCGTCTTGTCGTGGACCAATTGGGCGAGCTCCGCAACCGAGGCCGGATGGCTGCGGATCGCATCTGCGATCAAACTCCCCAGATCATCGCGTGCGAGCGGCGAAAGGACAAATTCGTGCACCCGCACTCCTGCTTTGCGGATAGCGTGCAGCTTGCGCGTCAGTGGATGGGTTGAATCGACCTCATTGTCCCGATATGCGCCGATCAGTAAGAGGTGTTGCACGTCGAACTGCGTCATCAAATCCTCGATCAAGTCGAGGGTAGCCGCGTCGAGCCACTGCAAGTCGTCCAGAAAGAGAGCCAGCGGGTGCTCGGGTCGCGCGAAGACGCCGATAAAACGGCGGAACACGAGCTGGAAACGTTTTTGCGCACGTTGCGGCGGAAGTTCTGGCAGCGGCGGTTGCTCGCCGATGATGACCTGCAGTTCCGGGACGAGATCGATGATGAGCTGCCCGTTGGACCCCAGCGCCTCGAGCAATACCTCACGCCACTCGCGCAGTTCGGCTTCGCTCTTTCCGAGAAGTTGCCGGATCAGGCTCTGAAAGGCCTGTGCTAATGTCGCATAGGGAATATCTCGTTTGTACTGATCGAACTTGCCGGAGGCGAAAAGCCCCCGCGGCAGTACCAACACCGGCTGTAATTCGTTCACGACCGAGGATTTGCCGATGCCGGAATAGCCCGAGACCAGGACCAATTCCGGGGCGCCACCGTCGACGACGCGGTCGAAGGCGGCGAGCAGGGTCTCGACTTCGCGCCGCCGCCCGTAGAGCTTCTCGGGAATCAGTAGCCGGTCGGGCGTGTCCTGTTCGCCAAGTGGAAAGTCGTCGATCCGCTGCTCCGCCTCCCATTCGGCTCGGCAACGGCGAAGGTCGCTTTCGAGACCGGCGGCCGTCTGATAGCGGTCTTCGGCCCGCTTCGCGAGCAGCTTCATGACGATCGCCGAAATGGCACCTGGGATTTCCTTCCGCTCGATCGGGGGCGCCGGCCGCCTGGCGAGATGGCAGTGCACCCATTCCATCGGATCCGTGGCTGTAAACGGCAATGCGCCGGTGAGCATCTGGTAGAAGGTTACGCCAAGCGCGTAGAGGTCGCTCCGGGAATCGATTGATCGGTTCATCCGTCCGGTCTGTTCCGGCGCCATGTAGGCGAGCGTGCCGGCGATCGTCTCCGGAGGACGAGGTGGCTGACGTTCGCGCACGACGCGCGAGGCGATGCCGAACCCGGTCAACCACACTTCGCCGGTCGCCTCATTCAGCAGGATGTTGCGCGGCTTGATGTCCTTGTGGACGAGTCCGCGCTGGTGAAGCTTGCCTAGCGCCGCCGCGACAGGAATGGCAAGACGCAAGAAGCGTCCCGCCTCGATGGGCTCGCCGAGCGTGTGGTCGAGCGGCTCGCCGCCCGCATCATCGAGCAGCAGCACGGTCCGGTCGGCATCGCGCACGAGCTCCAGCGGCCGCGCCGCCCACGTTCCGTCGAGTTCATCCTTCAGTTCGTATTCGTGCGTGAGGCGCTCGAGGCTCGAACGAGATGGGTGGTCGGCGGCAGGAGCAACGATCAGCACAGCGCGCTGCTTGCCATCATCGGCTAATCGCCAGCCACGCCGAAAGACACGTTCGTCGTCCTTCCACACGATCTGAGAGCCACCATCCGAGTACGCGACATTCTGCGAATGCGGCACCATTTGTGAGCCTCCGGCATTCGGTCTTCCGATTGAGTCCGCCAAGCCAAGCTTTGCGTCATTCGCGCGGCCTCTCTCCGGCCTGAAGAAATCGTATCCGATCGGCTGAGAAATGCCAGCCGTCCAATGAACCTCCGCGCTCCAAATGCGCGGAACCACGCCTTCTGGTGACCAACAATTTGGCACGCTTTGCTGCGCTTTACTCGCGACGGCAGCACCTGCGCGTTAACCGAGGAATGTCGCGGTGCCATCGCGCGAAATGTCGTCCGCATCAAGTCAAAGTCCGCCGTACTGCAAACGCAAGACGAGGCGTTTCAAAAGCGCGGTTGGTCGTGATCTGTCACGGAGGGGTTGTTATGAAGAGGCTTTCGCTTCGTGTGACCATCGTGGCAAGCCTTGTTGCGTTTGCTTCCGCAGCGCAAGCGCGCTCGGCTTACGACGGGTCATGGGATCTTATCTTTGTGACTCAAAGCGGCACCTGCGATCCGACCTATAACTTTTCGGTCAGCATCACCAACGGAGTTGTCACCCATCCAAATCTCGTAAGGTTCAGAGGCTACGTGGCGCAGTCTGGTGCGGTTCGCGCGTCAGTGACTGTTCAGGATAGGTATGCGTCGGGCTCGGGAAGGCTGTCGGGGGCATCCGGCCGAGGAACCTGGACTGGCCAATCGGCCGGCGCACGCTGCTCCGGCTATTGGACCGCACAGCGAAACTAGCAACTCATTAGCGACGCGACAGAACTAGATCGCGTCTACGGAGTTGCCGGCGCGCTGCTGCTGTTTGGCGGCAAGCACGGCGCATAGATCGAGACGATTGCGCCCATGGCCAGAAGGGAAAGAGACCCGGCGGGCGTTGCGTGTCCATTTTGCCGGCTCGATCGAGCCGCACTGCATGTTCAGGATTTCTTCTTCTAAGAATAATTCGAACTCCGCCGCCGCGGCGGTAGCGTCAGTATCCCGCGCTCCTCGAAGAGCCTGCTTCGCAGGCCCGGACAATCAGCCCCGAACCTGCTATAATTGGCTAATTGCCCAAAGCCGCACGTGCATACGCGTCGGAGTAGAGGAACGTGGCGTATTGGGATAACGAATTTCAGCGAGTCCGGTCGCCGCCCCTGCGGTATGGGTTCGCGGTCGTTTGTGTGGGGATCGCGATTGCCGCCGCGCTCGCGATCCAACAATACCAGTTCCGTGATGTAGCGCTGCCGGTTCTTGTACTCGTCATCGGTATTGTCACCTGGTACGCGGGGACCGGGCCTGCCGTCGTGGCCGTCCTGTTGGGCACGGCAGCCTTCAACTACATGTTTGTAGAGCCAGTCCACACCTTCTACGTTTCAGCGCAAGACCTCCCGTACTTTCTTGTTTTTGTTCTCTCGGCGATCATAGTTGCCTCCTTCAGCGCTGTTCGGCTTAGAATCGAGGAGACCCTTCGCCACGCACGCGACCGGCTTCAGGCCGAGCTCGAACAAGGCCAGCGGCGCGAGGCAGCGATTAGCAAGCTCAATCAGCAGCTCAATCTGCGCGCGGCGGAGCTGGCAGCGGCTAACAAGGAACTCGAGGCGTTTGCCTATTCAGTATCGCACGACTTGCGGGCACCCCTGCGTCATGTCGTCGGCTACTCCGAACTTCTGCAAAAACATACGCCGATGCTGGACGACAAGAGTCAAAGATACATACAGACGATTCGCGAATCAGGAAAAAGAATGGGCAACCTGATTGATGATTTGCTGGCGTTTTCTCGGATCGGCCGCACTGAAAGCAGGACGACGGCAGTGGACCTCCAGCAGTTGGTCAAGGAGGCAGTTTCCGAGATAGAGTCGCAAACAAAGGGACAGGATATCTCTTGGACGATTGATGCACTTCCGATCTGTTATGGAGATCGTTCGCTACTAAAACTAGTTCTGATGAACCTGCTCTCCAATGCGGTCAAGTTCTCAGGCACACGGCGCCCTGCCAAGATCGAGATTGGCTCTGTGGATGCCAATGGAGACAAGATCGAAATCTTCGTGAGAGACAACGGCGTCGGCTTCGACATGCAGTACGTCAATAAGCTGTTCGGGGTATTTCAACGGCTGCATCGGGCTGACGAGTTTGAAGGCACGGGAATAGGATTAGCAACCGTTCAGCGCATTGTTCATCGCCATGGCGGGATGGTGCGCGCCGAAGGCGCGGTCGATCAAGGCGCAACTTTTTATTTTTCACTGCCGAAAGCCACACTTCCAGCGAAGAGGATAGCGAACGCGCCATGAGCGAACTGGGACGAATTCTGATCGTCGAGGACGATCCGAGAGATGTTGAGCTTACGCTCACAGCTCTTGATGAGCACAAGCTCGCGAACGAGGTGATCATTACTCGCGACGGCAAAGAGGCTCTCGACTATCTGCATTGTCGAGAACAATTCGCGTCACGCGCCGATGACAACCCAGCGGTTATTCTGTTGGACCTGAAGCTGCCGAAAGTGGACGGATTGGAGGTCTTGCAGCAAATCAGATCGGATCCGAAACTGAAGATGATACCAGTGGTCGTATTGACATCATCCCACGAAGAAAAAGACATGCTGGCGACCTACCAGCTCGGGGTGAACGCTTACGTCGTAAAGCCGGTGGATTTTCACGAGTTTGTCAATGCCGTCAAAGAGCTGGGCATGTTCTGGGCGATCATAAATCAACCGCCCCCTGGAAGCGCGAAGAAGGTGTCATGAGTTCGCCAATCGGAATCCTCCTGCTGGAGGATGACCCCAATGACGCAGGCCTTATAGAAGTGCTCCTTGAAGCCGATCACTTAATCTGTCGCATCACCTGCGTGCAAAGTCGCAGTGAGTTTCTGGCAGCTCTTGAGAATGCCGAATTTGACCTGATCCTCTCGGACTACAAACTTCCTTCGTTCGACGGACTCTCCGCGTTGAATTTGGCGCTGAGTGTCCGCCCCAATCTGCCTTTCATCTTCGTTTCTGGCACTCTCGGCGAAGAGGCAGCTATCGAGGCCCTTAAGATCGGGGCCACCGACTATGTTCTGAAGACCCGAATGTCGCGGCTCGTGCCCGCCGTGCGGCGCGCGCTGAGCGAGGCAGGCGATCGAGCATCGCGCCAACGGGCCGAGGATGCGCTGCGTCGGAGAGAAAAAGAGCTTCGGGATACCGTTGAGGCGATACCCGCGATAGCGTTTACGACGCAGCCCGACGGTAGCAGCATTTGGACAAACCGACAGTGGGTCGAATTTTCTGGGCTGTCCGTAGAAGAGACGTCGGGATCGGGGTGGCAATCTGCGATTCATCCTGACGACCTTCTTCAACACGTAGCGAAGTGGCATCATTCGATGACAAGTGGTGAGCCGTTCGAAAACGAGGCCCGCCATCGCAGTGCCAACGGAGAATACCGCTGGTTCTTGGTGCGGGCGGTGCCACTACGTGATGAACAGGGCACGGTTCTCAAATGGTACGGCATCCTGACGGACATCACCGAACGCAAGCGCGCAGAGGCGGAATTACGCGAATCGGAACAGAATTACCGCACGTTGTTCGAGTCAATTGACGAGGGCTTTTGCACGATTGAAGTCTTGTTTGACCAGAACGAAAAGCCGATCGATTATCATTTTTTGCAACTCAGCCCATCGTTTGAACGGCAGACGGGAATCAAGAATGCCGCTGGCAGACGGATGCGCGAAATCGCGCCAGAGCACGAAGAGCATTGGTTCGAGATTTACGGCAAGATTGCCCTGACGGGCGAGCCGATGCGCTTTGAGAATGAAGCCAAGCAACTCGGACGTTGGTATGACGTTTACGCCTTCCGGGTCGAAGACCCCCAGCGCAGACGCGTCGGAATCCTTTTCAATGATATTACCGAACGCAAGCGGGCGGAAGCCGAAGCACGAGACAGCGAGCACCGCTATCGCGAAGTGCAGGCGGAGCTGGCCCACGCGGGCCGGGTCGCGACGATGGGGCAGCTCATGGCCTCCATTGCGCATGAAATCAAACAGCCGATCGCCGCGGTTGTAAACGGCGCACATGCCGGCTTGAACTGGCTCGATGCGCAACCGCCAGATCTGGAGGAGGTCCGGCAGACGCTCGGTTTTATCGTCAGCGCCGGCAAGCATGCAGGCGACGTGATGGACCGTATCCGGGCCCTTATGAAGAGGGCGCCTCCACGAAAGGAGGACCTGGACATCAACGAGGCATTGCTTGAGGTCATAGCCCTGACTCGTGGCGAAGTTTTGAAGAACGGCGTCTCGGTCCGGACGCAGCTCGCCGAGGGCTTGCCAGCCATTCGAGCAGATCGGGTTCAACTGCAACAAGTGATCATCAACCTGATCATCAACGCCGTCGAAGCAATGCGCGATGTGGGCGAGGAAGATCGGGAGCTGCTCATCAGTACCCGCAACGAAACCGATGGCGTCTGCGTCGAGGTGCAGGATTCAGGGCCGGGCTTCGCGCCTGCGGATCTTGAGCGCTTGTTCGACGCTTTCTACACCACGAAATCGGGCGGTTTGGGCCTTGGGCTGTCGATCTGCCGCTCGATTATTGAAGCGCACAACGGAAGATTGTGGGCCAGCCCTAACCTGCCACGTGGCGCAATCTTCGGCTTCATTGCACCTGCTAATCCGGCTGTCGAATCCTGAATGGTACAAGACCTGAGAGCAACCGTCCGAATACGCTATGTTTAACCAATGCGGAACCGTCCATCAGACTTCGGCATTCCGCGCTCTCGTCATGTCCTTTTCGGCCCCGGGCAGAGTGAACTGAATTACGGCGCCGCGAGGCTCGTTCGCTCCCGCCCACAGCTCGCCCCCATGCGCACGGATGATGGAGCGGCATATCGAGAGTCCCATGCCCGTTCCACTGGACTTCGTGGTATAGAAAGCGTCGAAGATCCGATCGAGATGCGCAGGATCAATGCCCGGCCCAGAATCGCGGACGGCCACGAGGGCGCCTGCCTGGTCTTGCTCGGTGCTGATCAACAACTCTCGTGCTCCCTCTTCAACCAAGCTCATTGCTTCAGATGCGTTGAGAATCAGATTCAGGAGGACTTGTTGCAGCTGAATGCGATCCCCCGGAACCAACGGCAATCCCTCCGCAAGCCGGGTTTGAACCGAAACGCCATTCCTGAGGGTCACGCTTTGCGCCAATACGATCACTTCGCTGATTGCCGTGTTGAGATCAAAACGCTCCTTTCGGGGCGGCGCCTTCTTGATCTGTTCTCTGATGCGTTCGATGATGTCTCCAGATCGATCTGCGTCCGCAACGATACAGGCTAGTGCTTCCTTGACCTCGCCCAGGTCAGGCGGCTGCATTTTTAGAAAATTCTGGGCCGCCCGGGCGTTATTGCGCGCGCTGGCGATCGGCTGCGCGATCTCGTGAGAAAGCGAGGCTGCCAGCTCTCCCATCATGCTCACACGGTTCATGTGCGCGAAATCGGATTGCATCTGCTGCAATCGCGCCAACGCCTGCGTGCGATCTTCGATGTCGGTCAGGAGAACATACCATCGCGTGATACGCCCGGAGTCATCGCGAATTGGGACGCCGCGGTTGTCAAACCATCGATATTCCCCGTCGAAGCGTCGCAGGCGTTGTTCGAGATGGTACGGAACTCCGGAGGCGATCGACCTTGTGAAGACTTCGGCGACGTAGGGAAGATCGTCGGGATGGACTGTTCCGTTTGCTCCCCAATTTCTCAACTCCTCCAGCGACTGGCCGCAATATTCAATGATTTGGCGATTGACGGCCTCGACCTCGCCATTCGGAGCCAGGACTCCGACGAGACCTGGTATACCGTCAATTGCCGAGCGCAAACTTCGCTCGCTTTCACGCATTGCCTCTTCGGCCCGCTTGCGCTCTGTCAGATCGAGCACGAACGCAATGCCGTTGCCTCGTTCGTCGAACAACGAATAGCCGATCAGCACGGGCACGCGGCTGCCGTCCTTGCGAAAGTATTCCTTCTCGATGGGTTGCGCCACGCCGGTTCTTCTTAACTCTTCGTGGGCGCGCGCAGTGCAGTCGCGCCATTCCGGCGGAGTCAGTTCGGTCCAGCGCACGTCGCCCAAAGCCAAGTCATCACGGTCATATCCCACGATGCGAAGAAACGCGTCATTGGCTTCAAAAACTCGGCCTTCGAAGTCGGCAGTGATGATCCCAATGATGTTTGCGTCCACCAAGCGCCGGATCTTGCCTTCGCGATCTGCGAGATCGCGATAAAGCCGCGAGTTTTCGAGCGAGATTGCCGCCTGCGACGCCAGCACCTTCAATAAGGCGACGCGGTCAGGAGTGAACACGTTAGGCGCCAGATTGTTCTCGAGGTAGAGAATCGCCGTGAGCTTACCCTGATTGATCAACGGCAAGCTGAGAATGGAACGGACACGACTCTGAAGAATATAGGGTTCGGCAGAAAATGCATGCTGAGATGACGCGTCATCGAGAATCACAATCTCATGGGTGCGCGTTCCATACCGAACCAACGACTTCGGCAACTCCGCTGTGCCGTGGGACGACCCGTCCCGCAGATGCACGATCATATCGTCTCCACCGGCGATCGCTTCCGCCTCGATCTGCAGCTCATCGCCTCGCGGGACAATCAGCAGACCTCGTTCGGCGCCGGCATGCTCGAGGGCCGCGCGCATGAGTTTGTCGATGAGTTTTTCCAGCACCATCTCGCCAGAAAGCGCTTGCGAGGCTTCAATCATTGTTGCGAGATCGAGCTGTTCGACCGACGCTTCGATCGTAGCCGCTGGGGCTGGCGCGCGCACCCCCTGCCTCAGCCGCGGATGGATCTGGTCGAGTTGTCGCACTTTTCCATCTGCTCCCCATCGCAAGTAACAGTGACGAGCGTTTTCCAGGTAGAGATGTGCGATTTCCTCGAAACCGCGCACCGCGTAAAAGCGGGCAGCCAGCTCATAGGCGATCGCTTCATTGTGGACGAAGCTGTTCGTTTGGGCCGATTGGATCGCACGCTCGTAAAGACGCTCGGCATCCAGCTCGCGACCTTCCAATCGGGCGATCTCGGCATCGACAAGGGCCGCGCGGTTCTCGAAATTTTCGGGGCAGTTCTCCGCCCACATTCCGATCTGTTCGCGATGGGCTGCCAGAGCCTCCAAATGCTGTCGGCGCTGATCGGCTGAAGCGGAGTCACAGGATGAGGCGCGCGCGAGCGCGCTGTAAAAGTGATACTCCGCGAATTCGATGGCTGGCAGCGACGTCCAGAGCAGCGGTTTCGCCCTAAGGGACGCGTCGACAGCCGCAGAAAAGTCGCCGGCCAGGAAGCCCCCCTGCAGCTTGCGAATCCAATAC
Organism: Bradyrhizobium sp. UFLA05-153; assembly: GCF_054185185.1. Lineage (NCBI taxonomy): Bacteria > Pseudomonadati > Pseudomonadota > Alphaproteobacteria > Hyphomicrobiales > Nitrobacteraceae > Bradyrhizobium > Bradyrhizobium sp. UFLA05-153. The sequence continues at coordinate 23,994 of NZ_JBBIAM010000079.1, read as the reverse complement.
CAGCACTCGGCAAATGCCAGGTTCCGGTTGCCGGATAAACGGCTTGCGATCAGGCCTTCATCGAACTGTTGGTCGTCGAAAGAGCCGAACCGGCGTGTCGACCCGCGCAACATTCGGACCAGCGCAAGCTGCGTCGCGATGACATCGATGACGAGTCCGAACTGCATCTGCTGCGCCAACGCCAGTCCCAGCTCGACTTCGCGCTGAACCTCGTCGAGCGGATCGCCCACCATGAGCAGGTTGGAGTTCAGATGGGCGCGGCTGTACACCGCATAAGTGAGATCGCCCGTCTTGTTCGCAACATCGAACGCCCGATGCAAGAGATCACGACCACTCCGCGCATGCCTCGTCCACGGCATCACCTGGTTGCCGAAATTCATGAATATCCTGGCCAGGAAGTGCTTCAGATCGTGCCGCTCGACCAGTTCGTAGCCGACCCGTCCAAACCGATACCCGGCCTTGTAGTCCCCAAAAAACGGGCCGGCGACCATGCCTACCCGAACATACGCATTGGACGAGCCATCGCTATTGCCGTGCTCGAGGCTGAGATTGACCGCACCGCAACTGACCAACGCCAGCAGGTTTGCATCCGTGAACACCGCCGGCGGCCCGAGCTTGGTCAGAACATCGAGAAAGGCGAGGGATGCGGGATCGGTCATCAGCGGCAGGTCAACCAGTTTCTCGATTGCGCGGCCGCCGAGCTTCGACCAGATCAACTGATATTCGCGGCGCACCTCGTCGTCCGCAGGATGTGCGGACCACACTACGCCCACATGTTGGAGACATTCCAGACCGACAGCGACTGCTTCGCTCATCCGGCCGCGGGTCGTACACACATCGATTCGCAGGCACGCGACGGCCGCCCGTTCCACGGTATTGGCGGCGCGGGATGACAGCAGCGTCAGCCGATTCTCCGCGGCGGCCAGCTCGCCGGTAAAGAACTCGCATTCTGTCAGGTGCAGCTCCAGTTCGAACATGAGCTCACGCCGGTGCTCCCACGAATCCTCCGGCATCTGTGCCGCGCCGGCAGCCAGATACTTCAGCGCCGCGCCATAGGCCGTCGACGTCTTGGCGCGCTTGCCCGCGATCAGATTCAGTCGGGCGAGCTGCTCGCGCTCATCGGCTGAGGCGATCAATGACGCGCCGCGGTTGAGCTGGTTGACGATCTCGAAGATCGCTTCGTCGCGTTTTTCCGGAGATGTCTGTGCCACGAGCAGGCGGCCGATCCTCAAATGCAATTCGGCGCGCGATGCTTCCGGAATCAGCGCATAGGCGGCTTCCTGCACCCGATCGTGAAAGAACTTGTAGGAGCGCTCGAGGCGGTCGATCAGCTGTTGATGCAGGGCCTCCGAGAGAGCCGCGTGCACCTGTTCCTCGGACGTTTCCAGAACGACCGAGAGGATAGCGACGTCTGCGACATTGCCGAGGCCAGCGAGCTGTCGCAACGCGACCTGCGTGTCGAGGGGCAGCCGCGTCAACTTTCCAGCCAGAAGCTCCACGACGTTATCTGTGTATCTTTTGGCGTGGATGCCTCCCATGTCCCAGGACCATTGCCCCCGGTCGTGATCGAAGGCCAGGAGATGCTCGCCGGCGAGGACGTGAAGAAACTGGATGACAAAGAACGGATTGCCGCCCGTCTTCGCGTGCACCAGCTCTGCGAGCGGATCTGCCTGCTTCGCATCGCATCGGAGCGAGTCCGCGACAAGGCTTCGCAGATCGCCGGCCGTCAGCGGGGCCAGCTTGATATCCTGCGACCTTCCGGTTGCACGGATCGCCTCCAGCTTGCGCATGAGCGGATGCGCAGCGGTAACTTCGTTATCGCGGAAGGCACCGATGATGAGAAGATTGCGGAGATCGGACCGGATCAACAGGTCTTCCAAAAGGTCGAGCGTCGCCGCATCGAGCCATTGCAAGTCATCGAGGAAGAGCGCCAGGGGATGTTCCGGCCGAGCAAAGATGCCGATCAACTGCCGAAACACCATTTGGAAGCGCCGCTGCGCGTCCTTCGGCGGAAGCTCGGGGACCGCCGATGGTCCTCCGATAAGGAGCTTCAGTTCCGGAACGAGATCCACCATCAGTCCGGCGTTGGAACCCAGCGTCTTCTGCAAGGCGTCGCGCCATGGCGCAAGCTCGGCGTCGCTCTTGCCAAGCAACGGCCGGATCAGGCTCTGAAGCGCCTGTGCCAGCGTTGCGTAGGGAATATCACGGTTGAGCTGATCGAACTTGCCGGAAGCGAACAGGCCACGCGGTGGCACCAACACCGGCTGCAGCTCGTTGACGACCGACGATTTGCCAATGCCGGAATAGCCATAAACCAGGATCAGTTCCGGGGCGCCACCGTTGACGATGCGATCAAAGGCGGCGAGCAAAGTCTCAACCTCGCGTCTCCGCCCGTAGAGTTTCTCGGGAATCACGAGCCGATCAGGCGTGTCACGTTCACCGAGCGGAAAGTCGTCAATCCGGCCTTGCGCCGCCCATTCGCGCTGGCAGCGGCGAAGATCGCTCTCGAGGCCGGCCGCCGTTCGATAGCGGTCTTCGGCCATCTTCGCGAGCAGCTTCATCACGATCGCCGAAATGGTGCCGGGAATTTGCTTCAGCCGCTCGGCAGGCGGCACCGGCCGCCTGGCGAGATGGCAGTGCACCCATTCCATCGGCTCCATGGCGGCAAACGGCAAAGTACCGGTGAGCATTTGATAGAACGTGATGCCAAGTGCGTAAAGGTCGCTGCGATAATCGATTGATCGATTCATCCGCCCGGTCTGTTCGGGCGCCATGTACGCGAGTGTGCCGGCGATCGTCTCGGGAGGGTGAGGCGATTGGCGTTCACGCGCGAACCGCGATGCAATCCCGAATCCCGTCAGCCTCACGTCGCCGGTCCCGTCGTTGAGCAGGATGTTGACTGGCTTGATATCTTTGTGAACGAGCCCGCGCTGGTGGAGCTTGCCGAGCGCTGCAACAATGGGGATGGCTAACTCCAAGAAGCGCCCGAGTTCCAGAGGTACGCCAAGCAACCGCTCTAGTGGCTCGCCGCCAGCATCCTCAAGCACCAGCACGGTTCGACCGGCATCGCGAATGAGGTCCATCGGCCGCAGTGCCCACGCCCTGTCGAGCTGATCCCTAAGTTCGAATTCGTGCGCAAGGCGGTCGAGGCTTGATCGGGAAGGAGGGTCGGCGGCCGGAGCGATGAGCAACACGGCAGAGCGCTTCCCCGCGCCGTCCAGTCGCCAGCCACGCCTGAAGATGCGTTCGCCGTCCTCCCACAAGATCTGGGAGCTACCGTCCGGGTACGCACTGTTCAGCGAATGCGGCACCACCTGACAGACTCCGGTGTCTGGCTTCCGAGTCGATTTCAGCCGACCGAGCTTTGCTTGTGCCTCTCAGCAGAAATCGTACCGCATCGCCTGAGAAATGCCAGTCATCTGTTTACCTTGCCTAGTCCCAACGCAAGCGGATCTCCCCCCTCGTTATCAGTAATTTGGCGCGATTTGTGGGGCTTTACTCGCAGTGGCAGCTCAAGCGGCCTAGCTGGAGACCAACGTTGGCGTTGTGAAACAATGGGAAGACATGACGAAAGCACGCGACAACATTTTGACCTCACTCAAAGCTGTCGCCACAGCCACACTTGTATGGGCCGCGACGGCGATCCCGGCTCTCGCTCAGCCGCCCTTTGGAGATCCGGACGCTTTCCAAGGCATGTATCCATATCGAGACGTGCTGAATGACGGCGCACCAACTTCAGTGCTCCAGGCCATGCAGGAGAGGGAGAGTGGGATTCGGTCCGAGCACGTGCAACGTGCCGGAAGAACCGCAATGGGGACACTCACGCATATTCGGTCGTTGGCGCACTCGAAGTCATTCGCATGTTCAGCCGATCTCCCGTCGTTGTGCGTTCGGAACGGGCAGATCGTAGTCCTGTCTCAAGACATTGGATGGAATCGATCGGTGCCGAGACATGCCGGCCGTCCATCGATCTTCCTGATCCAGCGTACGCCGATACGCCCTTCTCACTAGCAACAATTTGGCGCGATTTGCGGCGCTTCACTCGCGCCGCCTGCGCATGCGGGTCAAATGGAAACCGGCGCATCCGTGCGTGAAAACCAAGGAGATCCAAATGACCATCACAGCAGCCAAACCAGTGTCGACGCAGCTTCTGTTATCGATTCGGAAGGAAGCGACCATGAAGTGGACCAGCCCGCGCATCGTCGAGGTCGCCGTCGGCCTTGAGATTAACTCTTACGCCCGCGCCGAGCTGAATTAGCGCCAGCAATCAACGAGCTGAGCCTCGAGCCATCGGCGCGTGCAAACGCTCGGCGGCAGGAGCGGCTCGGTTCGTCGTTCTTGAAATCTAAGTTCTCAAAAGGAGAAAGAGATGTCTTCGACAGTAGATGTAGGCCCGGCAGCACCGACTCGACAGCGGGCATCAGAGTTGCAGAGATACCTCGCGTGGACGCCCACGGTTTTGGGCGGGATCGTCGCATTGCTCGGTTTGATCCTCACAGGTGGTGGCGCTTACCTCGCCTCGCTGGGAGGCAGCCTCTATTACGTTGTGGTAGGCGCGATGCTTCTCGCTGCGGGCGTTCTCATGATAAGGGGAAGCATCGCGGGCATCTATACCTATGTCGGCGCATTCGCTTTCACGGCCGTTTGGAGCTTTTGGGAGGTCGGCCTCTCGGGCTGGGAGTTGATCCCGCGTCTTGTCGGTCCCTTCATCCTCCTCGTCCTAGCCATTCTCGCTGCTCCCGTAATTGACAAGACGATCGGCCGGCATGTCCGAAAGCTGGGCTCGATCGGCGCCGGACTCTTCGTTGCCGCACTCGGCGTCCCGATCCCGATCTTCAATCAGCAGGCGGCACCGGATCCACTCCCTCAGGCGCACGCAAACGCCGTCTTCGAAGACTCCGCATATGCGCCCAAGAAGGGTGAGTGGAACGCCTATGGCGGTGGCCAGGGCGGGCAGCGCTATTCGGATCTCGCCCAGATCACGCCCGCAAACGTCAAGGACCTCAAGCGCGTCTGGACTTTCCATACCGGCGACATTCCGAAGAAGTATGGATCGGAGCTGACTCCGCTCAAGGTCGGCGACGCCATCTACGGCTGCACGCCGATGAACAAGCTGTTCAAGCTGAACGCGGCGACCGGCGAGAAGCTTTGGATGTACGATCCCGAGGTTCCGACGTCTTGGGTGCCATACACGGCGGCTTGTCGCGGTGTGGTGTACTATGAGAATCCCAAGGCCACAGCCGGCCAGGCCTGCGCAGCACGCATCATCGAGGGAACGCTCGACATGCGCCTGATCGCCGTGGACGCCAAGACGGGTCAGCCATGCCAGGATTTCGGCAAGAACGGCGCCGCCGACCTCAAGGCCGGACTCGCGCAGAAGGATAGCGCCACGGGTGCCGTTACACCCGTCATTCCGGGGACAGCGGCCATCACCTCGGCACCGGTCATCGTGCATGGGATCGTCGTCTCCGGGCATCAGGTGCTCGATGGTCAACGCCGTTGGGCCGCATCGGGCGTCATCCGCGGCTACGATGCTGTCACCGGTGAGCTGCGCTTTGCCTGGGACATTAATCAGCCCGAGGTCACGAAGCTGCCGCCGGACGGAAAGCCCTACTCCCTTGGCACGCCGAACATGTGGACCACAGGCGTCGGTGACGAAAAGCTCGGCCTCGTGTACTTGCCAATGGGCAACTCGGCTGGCGACTACTACACGTCGCTGCGCTCGGATGAGGAGAAGAAGTATAGCTCCGCACTCGTCGCGCTGGACGTGAACACGGGCAAGCCGCGCTGGGTGTTCCAGACCGTGCATAACGACGTGTGGGACTACGATCTCGGTTCTCAACCGACCCTGGTCGAATTCCCCACCGCCAGCGGCAAGGTGCCGGCGGTCTTGCTGCCGACCAAGAGCGGCGACATGTTCGTGCTCGACCGCGCCACCGGAAAGCCGCTGCACCAGGTCGACGAAGTGGCCGTCCCGCGGGGCGGCGCGGAACCCAGCCAGCGCTCTCCGACGCAGCCGTTCTCGCGTTACCATACGCTGCGTAAAGCCGATCTGGTCGAGCACGACATGTGGGGCATCTCGCCCATCGACCAGATGATTTGCCGGATCAACTTCAAGCGCGCTCGCTATGAAGGGCCGTTCACTCCGCCGGAGCTCGGCCGCCACAACCTCGAATATCCCGGCTACAACGGCGGGTCGGACTGGGGCAGCGTTGCCGTTGATCCGCACCGCGGGGTGATCATCGCGAACTATAACGACATGCCCAACTACGACACGCTCGTGACCCGCAAGGACGCGGACGGGATGGGCCTGTTCCCCGCCGGCGATCCCCGTGCGGCGGGAAGCGCCTCGAGTGCTGAAGGCGCAGGCGCCCAGACGGGAACGCCCTATGGCATCCTGGTCAACGCGGGATGGCAGATGCCGACGGGCGTGCTCTGCACGCGGCCTCCCTACGGCGGCATCCGTGCAATCGATCTCGCCACCGGCAAGACCCTGTGGGATCGCCCGTTCGGTTCGGCCCGGCGGAATGGTCCGTTCGGAATGCCGACCTTCATTCCGCTCGAGATCGGCACGCCAAACAATGGCGGATCGGTCGTGACAGCAGGCGGACTGATCTTCATCTCGGCGGCAACCGACGATCTGATCAAGGCGATCGACATCAAGACCGGCGAGATCGTTTGGAGTAACGTGCTACCCGCGGGTGGCCAGGCCACGCCGATCGTCTATGAGCAGGATGGCAAGGAGTATGTGGTCATCATGGCCGGCGGCCATCACTTCATGATGACGCCCCCGGGCGACTCTCTGATCGCCTACGCTCTGCCTGACAAGAAGTAAGAGTACGCGATCTCCGCAACGCGCGCCATCACCCGATGCCGCGCGTTGTGCTGTCTGGGCACAGAGACAGCGATCAAGCCGACCGACTCACGAGCACGCTGCCTTGCAGCAATTTGGCGGGATTTGCCGGCCTTTACTCGCAACGATGGAGCAAATGGGTCAAATATTTTCATGACGGTCATCATCTCTAGACCAAGCAAGTCAATTCGAGACAAGGCAACTTTGACAGCGAAGGAACGATCATGACGGTACTTGAAGCAACCAAATCGAAGAACTCATCGGGCGCCACCCGCTCCGGTCGACTGTTCGTTCTCGAACTGAGCGGTGACCGCATTCACTCGATGAACCCCGATGGTGCGGACCGCAAGGTCCTCGTCACGAATGGCCGTCTCCCGGATGGCATCGCCGTGGATGTCGAGGCGGGCCACATCTATTGGACCAACATGGGCGTACCCCCTCTCAACGATGGTTCGATTGAACGCGTCGACCTCGATGGCGGGAATCGCCAGGTCGTCATTCCACAAGGCGTTACGTATACGCCGAAGCAGATGCACCTCGATAAGGCGGACAAGAAGCTTTATTGGTGCGACCGTGAAGGCATGCGCGTGATGCGCGCCAATCTCGATGGCTCGCAGGTCGAAACACTGGTCGAGACCGGTCGCAGCGACGACGACCGGAAAGATCAAAACCGCTGGTGCGTCGGAATCACCGTCGATCCCAAACGCCGGCACATCTACTGGACGCAAAAGGGTCCCGACAACGGCGAGCAGGGCCGCATCTTCCGCGCCAACATTGACATCCCGAAGGGCGAAACCCCGGCGAACCGCTCCGACATCGAGCTGCTATTCGATCGCCTGCCGGAGCCGATCGACCTCGAGCTCGATCTGACCAACCGCATCCTCTACTGGACCGACCGCGGCGATCCCCCGCGCGGCAACACCGTCAATCGCGCGCCGATCGACACCAAGGCTGCCCCGGAGATCGTGGTCACGCATCTGATGGAGGGCATCGGCATCGCCCTCGACGTGCCCGGCAACCGGATGTTCGTCACCGACTTCGCCGGCTCGATCTATTCCGCCGATCTCGACGGCAAGAACGAGCGCAACTTCCTCTACGCCCAGGGCAATCTCACCGGCATCGCCTACGCCGAAATCTGATCGGAGAACATGACATGACCAACGCCAAATCCATTCGCCGCATCGCCATCATCGGCACCGGCGTGATCGGCGCGAGCTGGGCCTCGCTGTTCCTCGCCAAGGGATTGCAGGTTGTCGCGACCGACCCCGCGCCGAACGCAGAAGCCTCGCTCCGCAAGTTCGTGGAGACGGCCTGGCCGGCGCTAAAGCGCTTGGGCCTGTCGGCGGGTGCGTCGCAGTCGAACCTCAAGTTCACCGCAGATCTCGCGGAGGCACTTGCCGGCGTCGACCTCGTTCAGGAGAACGGGCCCGAGCGGATCGATTTCAAGCAAAAGCTCTACGGGCAGCTCGATGAGCTGTTGCCACCCGAGGTGATCATCGCATCGAGCTCGTCGGGGCTCACCATGAGCGAAATCCAGAAGGGCGCCGCGACGCATCCCGAGCGCTGTGTCATCGGCCATCCATTCAATCCGCCGCACCTGATCCCGTTGACCGAGATTGTCGGCGGAGCAAAAACCTCGGAAGCGACAATCCAGCGCGCGGCGGAATTCTACACGTCAATCGGGCAGAAGACGGTGCGCGTCAACAAGGAGATGCCCGGCCACGTCGCAAACCGGCTGCAGTCCGCATTGGGGCGCGAGGTCTACTATCTTGTCGCCGAGGGCGTGGTGAGCGCCGCCGACATCGACACCGCCCTCTCCTGGGGGCCGGGCCTGCGCTGGGGGATTATGGGCAACATGCTGCTCAATCACCTCGGCGGCGGCCCGGGTGGCATCGAGCACTTCTTCCAACAGTTCTCCGGTCCAATGACGGCTTGGTGGAAGACCCTCGGCTCACCCGTGCTGACGCCGGAAGTGCAGAAAAAGCTCATCGACAGCGTCCATGCCGAAGTCGGATCACGCTCCGTCCAGGAGCTGGAGCGTGCGCGCGACGAGATTTTGCTCGGCCTCATCGAACTGCGCAAGCGGTCAGAGACGGTTGCTCGGCGCGAAGTCGCAGCCGAGTAACGATCCGCTGCAGGCGCAGGTTCCCGGCTTTCAAGCCACAACAAGAGGAGACCCAAAATGCTTACAAAAACCCCGAAACAGCTTCCGCTGCCGAATAGCGACTTCTTTCAATTCGCTGAAACGCTGGGCGACGAGGAACGGGGGATCGTAAAAAAGGTGCGCACCTACATGGAAACGAAAGTCGCACCCATCATCAACAAACACTGGGTCGAGGACTCGTTCCCGTTCGAGCTGCTGCCGTCGTACAAGGAGCTAAACATCGCCGGTCTCGGCATTAATGGTTACGGCTGCCCGGGCGGAAGCCCCTTGCTGTTCGGCCTGATCGCCCTCGAGATCGCGCGGACCGATGTTTCGTTCTGCACCTTCCATGGTGTCCACACCGGTCTCGCGATGAATTCCATCTACCTCGCCGGCACCGAGGAGCAGAAGCAGATGTGGCTGCCGCCGATGGCGCGCATGGAAAAGGTCGGTTGCTTCGCGCTGACCGAGCCGCTGGTGGGCTCAGGGACCGGTGCTGGTCTCATGACCACGGCGAAACGTGAAGGCGACAGCTGGATCCTCAACGGCCAGAAGCGCTGGATCGGCAACGCGCCGTGGTGCGACATCTCGATCGTCTGGGCGCGCGATGTGGCCGACGACCAGGTCAAGGGCTTCATCGTCGAGAACAAGACGACGCCTGGATTCAGCGTCGAGAAGATGCAGAACAAGATCGCGCTGAAGGTCGTGCAGAACGGCCAGATCACGATGACCGACTGCCGCGTGCCAGATGCGAATCGTCTCCAGGGAGGCAAAGGAACGTTTCGCGATCCTGCGCTGGTGCTGCGCGGTACCCGGCATGGCGTCGGCTGGGAAATCACCGGTGCCCAGATGGGCGCCTACGAAAATGCCCTGAAGTACTCCCAGGAGCGCTTGCAGTTTGGCAAGCCGATCGGGTCGTTCCAGCTCATTCAGGAGCTGCTGGCAAAGATGCTGGCCAACATCGTGGCCTGTCAATCTATGTTGGTTCGCTCGGTGCAGCTGGAGACCGACGGCAAGCTGACTGATGCGCAGGCAGCGATTGTCAAGGCGTTCTGCACGTCTAAAGCGCGAGAAACGGTCGCGTGGGCCCGCGAGGTGCTGGGCGGCAACGGGATCCTGGTCGACTACAACGTCGCGCGCTTCTTTGCCGATACCGAAGCGATCTACTCCTATGAAGGCACCTACCAGATGCAGAACCTGATCGTCGGCAAGGCGATCACCGGCTTCAGCGCCTTCGTGTGAGATTTGCAAGTGCGCGCCGGCGCCCCAAGCTTTCAAACACAGCAACAGGAGTCCCAAATGCTCACCAAAACCCCGAAGCAGCTTCCAACGCCGAACAGTGATTTCTATGACTACGCCGACCTCTTGAACGTCGACGAGCGTGCGATCCATCAGAGTGTGCGCACGTTCATGGAGTCCAAGGTCGCGCCGATCATCAACAAGTACTGGATCGAGGACGCGTTCCCGTTCGAGCTGCTGCCTGCAGTCAGGGAGCTGAACCTCGGGGGCCTCGGCATCCAGGGGTACGGCTGCGCCGGCGGGAATCAATTGCTGGTCGGCCTTATTGGCGTGGAAATGGCGCGGGTCGATGCCTCATTCGCGACCTTCTTCGGCGTCCACAACTTCCTGGCGATGGGTTCAATCGCGATCGCTGGATCGGAGGAACAGAAACAGAAGTGGCTGCCGTCTATGGCGCGGATGGAGAAGATCGGCTGCTTCGGCCTGACCGAGCCGCTGGTCGGCTCTGGAGCGGCCGGTGGCCTCACCACGACCGCAAAGCGCGATGGCGACACCTGGGTCCTCAACGGCCAGAAGCGGTGGATCGGCAACGCGCCTTGGTGCGATATCTCGATCATCTGGGCACGCGACGTCGACGACAACCAGGTCAAGGGCTTCATCGTCGAGAACAAGTCGACGCCCGGCTTCAGTGTCGAGAAGATGCAGAACAAGATCGCGCTCAAGGTGGTCCAGAACGGCCAGATCACCATGGAGAACTGCCGGGTGCCGGAAGCAAACCGGCTCGCGTCGGGCGCCCAATCCTTCCGCGACACCGCGCGCGTGCTGCGTGGGACGCGGTACTACGTGGGATGGGAGGCGACGGGATGCGCGATGGGCGCCTACGAGCACGCGCTCAAGTATACCCAGGAGCGATTGCAGTTCGATAAGCCGATCGGGTCGTTCCAGCTGATTCAGGACCTCCTCGCCAAGATGCTCGCCAACATCACTGCCTGCCAGGGCATGGTGGTGCGCACGGCCCAGCTCGCCGACCAAGGCAAACTGACGGACCAGCAAGCGGCGCTTTCGAAGGCGTTCACGACGGCCAAGGCGCGTGAGACGGTCTCCTGGGCGCGAGAGGTGCTCGGCGGCAACGGCATCATCGCCGACTACAACGTCGCCCGCTTCTTTGCCGATGCCGAGGCTCTCTATTCCTACGAGGGCACTTACCAGATGCAGAACCTGATCGTCGGCAAGGCGATCACCGGCTTCAGCGCCTTCATCTGAGACTCACAAGCGCGCCGGCTCGTAACCTTAAGAAGAGAGATCAACATGTCATCGACAACAACGACGCTCGCATCTTCGCCCACGACGACGCCTGCCGATTCATCGACGGAAGTCCTGACGCTCGCAAACGTCCTGTACGACAAGCGCGGCGCGATCGCCTATGTGACCGTCAACCGGCCGAAGGTGCTCAACGCCCTGAACACGCCGACCTGGAAGGATCTGCGAACTGCTTTCGAGCATGCGCGGAACGATGCTGCCGTGCGCGGCGTCATTCTTACCGGCGCAGGCGACAAGGCCTTCATCGCCGGCGCCGACATCAGCGAACTCGCGCATGCGAGTTCAATCGACGCCGAACGGTCCAGCCGCTACGGCCAGGAGGTGCTCGATCTCATCGAGAATCTCGGCAAGCCGGTGATCGCGGCAATCAACGGTTTTGCACTTGGCGGCGGTTGCGAGACGGCAATGGCATGCACCATCCGAATCGCCGTCGAGCACGCGAAGTTTGGCCAGCCCGAGGTCAAGCTGGGATTGCTTCCCGGCGGCGGCGGCACGCAGCGGCTGCCGCGCCTGGTTGGGAAGGGCCGCGCGCTCCAGCTCATCTTGTCCGGAGAGACCATCAGCGCGCAGGAGGCCTGGCGCATTGGGCTCGTCAACGAGCTCGTAGCGGCAGCCGATCTCATGGCGCGTGCGGAAGCCATCCTGAAGCTGATCGCTTCCAACGCGCCGATCGCCGTCAGGCAATCGCTCGAAGCGGTGAACAAGGGCTTGGACACGAGCCAGAGCGAAGGCTTCGCCCTCGAAGCTTCATACTTCGGCCTATGCGCCGGGACTGAGGACAAGAAGGAAGGCACGTCCGCCTTCCTTGAAAAGCGCGCCCCGCAGTTCGCGGGGCGGTGAAGCAAACACGGTGATTTAGGAGAGACCCAATGGCAAGCGACAACATTTTTTCTGGACTGAAGGTGGTTGACTTCTCAAGCTTCGTCGCGGCGCCCGGCGCGGCCGTCATCCTGTCGGACTTCGGCGCCGACGTCATTAAGGTCGAACCGCCGAACGGCGACCCTTGGAGACATGTGCACAAGATCCCTCCGCAGCCGGCGGCAGACGAGCCCTATCAGTGGCATCTTGTCAACCGCAACAAGCGCAGTATCACGCTCGATCTGAAGTCACCTAGCGCCCCTCAAGTCCTCGAGCAGCTTGTCAAATGGGCCGATGTATTCATCGTCAATACGCCACATCCCGCACGCAAGAAGTTAAAGCTCGAATATGACGATGTGGTGCGCTGGAATCCGCGCCTGATCTACGCGGACCTTACGGGGTTCGGCGAAAAGGGACCGGATGCTAATCTGCCGGGCTTCGACATCACGGCATACTGGGCGCGTAGTGGTTTGCTGTCGATGACGCGCGATGCCGGCGCGCCGCCGACCTGGCCGGTCGCCGGCAGCGGCGACAACGCGACAGGTGTCGGAATCTATTCGGCGATCGTCACCGCGCTTTACCGCCGCGAGCGAACCGGCAAGGGAGCGTATGTCACTACCTCGCTGCTCGCCGAGGGTGTCTGGTCGGCGAGCGTTTCGATACAGGCTGCGCTGGCCGGTGCAAAGTTCTTTGGGCTGCATGATCGCATGCATCCGGCCAATGCGGCGCTCAACGTGTATCGCGCAGCCGACGGCACCTGGTTCGTTCTTATCGTCACGCCCGACAAGTTGGCCGCTGTGGCGAAGGCAATCGGCCGACCGGATCTGTTGACCGATCAGCGATTCGCCGATTCGGCGAAGCTGATGGCGAACATGTCGGAACTCACGGCCATCCTCGACGAGGTTTTCTCCGCGCAGCCGATGGCGCATTGGTATGAGGTTTTCAGCGGCGCGCACGTCACGTTCGGCGCCGTGCGCGGGCCCCAAGAGGTGATTAACGATCCCCAGCTGGCGGCAAACGACATCGTCGTTCCGCTCGAAGGCGCCGGCGGCAACCTCAACACGACGATCAGCAGCCCAATACAGGTGCACGGTGTCACCAAGGTCCCGGCCCGGCGCGGGCCCGACCTCGGCGAGCACACCGAAGAGATCCTCCGTGACCTGGGATTTGACGCTAAGGGCATCGACGGCCTGCGCGCGAGCGGCGCAGTGCCGAAAGTCAAGGAACACGCCTAGAAAATGGCGACGAAGTATAGCGAACAAAGGAGCAAACGATGAGCGACATTATCACCGAGCGTACCGGCGCGATCCTGCGGGTCCAGCTTAATCGCCCCGCCCAAAAGAACGCGATGACGTCCAGCATGTACACGAGCCTGGCCAACATTCTCAACGAAGCTGACAAGGACGACGGGGTCAGTGTCGTGCTCTGGCACAGTGCCGGAGACGCGTTCTGCGCCGGTAACGACCTTGGGGATTTTCTCAAGAATCCGCCCAGGCCGGGCGCATTTACGCAGGGCCTCCTGATGGAAGCGTTCGTCAGGTTCGAAAAGCCTATCGTCGTGGCCGTGCAAGGCGCGGCGATCGGCGGAGGAACCACGATGCTGACGCATTGCGATTTCGTCTACGCGGGCGAGAGCGCGAAATTCCAACTGCCGTTCATCAACCTGGCGCTGGTGCCGGAATTCGGATCGAGCTTTTCGATACCGGCGCGCGTGGGTCATCTCCGGGCGGCGGAATTGTACTTACTGGGAGACCCCTTCACGGCCCCGCGGGCGGTGGAGTTGGGCCTCGCGACTCGCGTGGTGCCCGACAGCGATCTGCTCGCGACTGCCACCGCAACGGCGGAGAAGCTGGCGGCAAAACCGAGCGGCGCGTTGCTGGCGAGCAAGCGGCTCCTCAAGCAGGCTTCGATTGGCCAGCTCAAAGAGGCTATCAAGAGTGAAAGCCAGGAGTTCATGGAGCGGGTGAGCTCGACAGAGGCCAAGGAAGCGATCTCGGCCATCCGCGAGAAACGTCCGCCCAATTTTGAGAAGAGCCCGGCGCACGTGGCGGCCGAATAGTCCGTGCTTGCGGCAATTGATGGGCGCCGCGTCGAGTCGCCGCGGCGCCAAGCGGAAATGCGTGGAGCTGATATGAAGCACGTCTTGAGCATGGTCACGCTCGTCCTGGGAGCCCTGGGCTTCGTGGTGTTCCTGATCACGCTGAAGCCAGAGCCGCTCAGTGCAGTCACGGCACTCAGCGAGTCCGCGCATTGCAAAATGGCGACTTCTCATGCGCCATGCCGTAGCGAGCTAGAATGGCTGGGGCGTTGAGGGTATCGCTTCCGACAGAAGCCTGCTGACGTCATCGATGACAATGAGCACGAACGAGGTGAACCAATGTGCGCGATGCTGGCTGAGACCCGACCCGACGAAGCAACCGCTGTTGTCGAGGCTCCCCCTTAAGAGCGCAAGCGGGTCGTCGTCATCGGGGGTGGCTTTGCCGGGATCGCCGCAACACGGGCGCTGCGGCACGCTGAGGTCGATGTCTTAATGATCGACCGCCGTAACCACCACATCTTTCAGCCGCTGCTCTACCAGGTGGCGACGGCGGTCCTCTCGCCAGCCGAGATAGCAGCGCCGATCCGTCAGCTCGAGGTCAAGCAGCGAAACCTCAGCGTGCTCCTGGCGGAGGTCACCGGCGTCGATGTTGCTTCCCGCACCATCGAGTCGTCCTCCCCTGGCGTGGGCGTCCGCAAGATCGCCTACGACTATCTGGTGGTCGCGACCGGCATGCGCCCGAGCTACTTCGGGCACGATGAGTTCGCGCGATTTGCGCCGGCGCTCAAGAGTCTCAACGACGCCGAGACGATCCGAGCCAAGATCCTGAGCGCGTTCGAAGTTGCCGCAACGACCGAGGACGCAAGCGAACGCGCGCGCCAGATGACATTCGTGCTGGTCGGAGCAGGCCCCACCGGCGTGGAACTCGCGGCATCCCTCGCGCAAATGGTGAAGGTTACGCTGCGCGGAAACTTTCGCCATATCGACCCAGCGCAAACCAGCATCATTCTGCTCGACGCAGGTCAGCGGGTTCTGCCGACCTTTGCTGAGCCGCTGTCACACAGGGTGACCCGACGGCTCACGAAGCTCGGCGTGAAGGTCTTGACCGGAGTGAAGGTCGAGACGGTCGATGCGGAGGGCGTGGTCGCCGGCGGAAGCCGGATTCCCAGCGCCACCGTGCTGTGGACCGCCGGGGTTGCGGCGTCGCCTATTCCAAAGATGCTGGGCACCAAGACCGACCGCGCGGGACGCGCACTCGTTGATCCCTTCCTGAAGGTCGAAGACGCGCCCGGCGTGTTCGTCGTGGGCGATGCGGCGTCGGTCATGCAGAACGAACATCCGGTGCCGGGCGTGGCGCAGGCCGCGATCCAGGAAGGACGCTACGTCGGGCGGCTGATCGCGAAGGAGCTGAAGGGCCAAAAAGAGAAACGTCCGTTCCATTATTTCGACAAAGGCAACATGGCGGTCGTCGGTAAGAATTACGCCGTGCTGGAGCGAGGCTGGCTGCGGACAAGCGGGTCCCTGACCTGGCTGGTGTGGGCGTGCGTTCACATCCTCGCCCTGCCGCAGCTACAGAATCGCCTGCGCGTGCAGCGGCAGTGGCTCTGGTCGTACTTCACCGGCCAGCGCAGCTCGCGCCTGATCCCCGAGCCCGCGCGGGTCGCTACTCCCGGGTCCGATCATTGAGGGGCCGCTTGCGCCATGAACACGGTCTACCTCCCTGCATTGGCAGCGTTGGCGGGGTCGACGATCGGCGGCCTTACGTCGTTCGCGTCAGCCTGGCTCACGCTGCACCATCAGGATCGCGCAAAACGGCTGTCGGGGGAAAAGACCAGACGGCAAAAGCTGTACAAGAAATTCATCGATGAGGCCTCGAAGCTCTACGCCGACGCGCTCGTCCACGATCGGGCGGAGGTCTCCGCATTGGTCAGCGTCTACGCGCTGATCAACCGGATGCGCGTCGTATCAAGCACCGCCGTGATCGAGAAGGCAGACGCGGTCATTCATTTGATCATCGACACATATTTCATGCCCAACAAGACCCTCTCTGAAGTTCGCGAGCTGATGAACGGCCACGCCGTCAATCCACTGCGGGCCTTCAGCGAGGAATGCCGTGCCGAATTGCGGGCGCTCAATGACCGTTGAGCGTGTGCTCAACGTCGTTGCTTCCTCCACTTTGAAGAATTTGCCGCGATTTGGCAGCGTTTACTCATGCATCTGAACTGCGCGGTCTATTTTCAACGAGCCTGCATGCCTGCCGGCGGCTTTGAGGGCTCCTTCGGTCGCTCTCTCTCTCTACATCCCCACAACACAAGAGGTCCAGCGATGCATTTTGATCCAGTCCTGCTCTCACGCATCCAGTTCGCCTGGGTCGTCGCCTGGCACATTCTGCTTCCAGCATTCACCGTCGGATGTGCGTCCTTCATCGCTGTCTTCGAGGGCTTGAGCCTTGCGACCGGACGCGAAGTCTATGTCCGCAACTCGATATTCTGGACCAAGATCTTCGCCATCGCATTCGGCATGGGCGTCGTGACGGGCCTTGTCATGCCATTCCAGTTCGGCACCAACTGGAGCCGCTACGCGTCCGCAGCCGGGGACGTCCTCTCGCCACTCTTTGCGTATGAAGGCCTCACGGCCTTCTTCCTGGAAGCCGGCTTCCTCGGTGTCCTGCTGTTCGGCCGCAAGCTGGTGCCGCCATGGGCGCACTTCTTCGCGGCCCTCATGGTGGCGATCGGGACTTTGTTTTCCACGTTCTGGATCTTGTCCGCCAACAGTTGGATGCAGACGCCGGCAGGCTACGAGATCGTCAACGGTCAGTTCATTCCGACAGATTGGATCAAGGCGATCTTCAATCCGTCGTTTCCTTATCGGCTCGCGCACACGGCGTTCGCATTCTTCACGACCACCGGATTCGTCGTCCTCGGTGTGGGCGCATACCTGCTCAGGCGCAATCGATCCGTCCTGGAAGCACGTACCATGATGTCGATGGCGCTGTGGGCGCTGACCGTGCTGGTGCCGCTGCAGATGGTGATCGGCGATATGCACGGCCTCAACACCCGCAAATATCAGCCTGCGAAGCTGGCGGCCATTGAGGCTCGTTGGGAAACCGCGAAGAGCGTGCCGCTGACTGTCTTCGCAATTCCGGATGACAAGGCCGAGCATAACAAGTTCGCCATCGAAATTCCCTGGCTCGGAAGCCTGATCCTGACCCACGATATCGATGGCGAGGTGAAGGGCCTGAAGGACTTCCCCGCCGATCAGCGTCCGCCCGTCGCGATCCCCTTCTTTGCCTTCCGCGCGATGGTCGGATGCGCGGGTCTGATGCTGGGGCTCGTGCTTCTGGGCGGCTGGTTGCGGTGGCGCGGGCAACTCTATGACACACGGCTGTACCTGTTGGCATGTCAGTGTGCGATTCCGCTTGGCTTTATCGCGGTCGTAGCCGGATGGTTCGTGACCGAGGTCGGCCGGCAGCCGTGGACAGTCTATGGACTCTTGCGAACTGCAGCCTCGGTGTCGCCGTCTCTGACAAGCCATGACGTTACGCTGTCGCTCCTGGCTTACATGGCGGCCTATCTGCTGATCTACCCCTCGGGCCTAATCCTGCTGTTTCGGCTCGTTCGCAAAGGCCCGCTCGAGACCAGTGAATCGGCTTCGGCGATCGAGGCTGGCATTCCTGCCGCGCCGGTCCTGGCCCCCGCAATCAACGTCGTGAAAGGAGAAGTGTAATGACCCAGGTGCTCGATTTGGTTCCGATCTGGACGGTAATCCTCGCGCTGGCCGTCTTCTTCTACGTGCTGCTCGATGGCTTCGATCTTGGAGTGGGGATGCTCTTTGGCTTGGCGTCCGATACGCGCTCCCGTAACACCATCATGAACTCGATTGCTCCGATCTGGGATGGCAACGAGACTTGGCTAGTGCTTGGCGGCCTTGGCCTTCTGGCGGCATTCCCGACTGCGTTCGCCGTGATCATCCCAGCGGTGTATTTTCCCATCCTGGTCATGTTGCTCGCACTGGTGTTCCGCGGCGTCGCATTCGAATTTCGGTTTCGCGACGCTGAACACAAGACGTTCTGGGATCACGCATTCTGCCTCGGATCTGCTACGGCCACGTTTGCGCAAGGCGTCGTGCTTGGCGCATTCGTCCAGGGCTTTCCGGTCCGCGACGGGCAATTTGCGGGAACGTCCTTTGCGTTTCTAACGCCCTTCTCCATTCTGACCGGCGTCGCCTTGATGTTCGGCTACGGTCTTCTCGGCGCCGGCTGGCTTATTCTGAAAACCGACGGTGACATTCAGGCTGCGGCACGTCGCCAAGGCCGCGTCTGCCTCGTCGGTGTCGTAACCGCGATCGCGATCGTGAGCATCTGGACCCCAATCATGAGCCCCGCGGTGGCGGCGCGCTGGTTTAGCTGGCCCAACATCGCGCTGTTCGCACCGGTACCCGTACTGTCCGGCATGATCGCGCTCGGGACATGGCGGTCTCTCGGCGGCAAGGTCGAGGCGGCGCCATTTTTTGGCGCGATCGCACTCTTCGTCCTGGCCTACATTGGCATGGCGATCAGCCTGTTTCCGATGATCGTGCCCTACCAGCTGACACTGTGGGAGGCCGCCTCGTCGCCGCGCACTCAGGCCTTCCTTCTGGTGGGAACGCTGTTCCTGATTCCTGTCATCCTGACCTATTCGAGCTGGTCATATTGGGTGTTTCGCGGAAAGGTTCGCGCCGATGTGGGGTATCACTGATCCTCTCTTGGCAATCTGCTAGGTCAAGCGCTGAAACGACCCATCATTGGACCACGTCGTAGACCACTATTTGTCTGGGGCAGTGATGGGTCGGCAGCGGATTAGATCCACTCGCACGCTGACGGAATGCCAGAGAGCGCACTCAGAATGATCATCTGCTCATGCAATGTTATCAGCGATCATGACATCAGAGAGGCTCTCACCTCCGCTGATGCCGAGCTAAATTCGACTGCGCAGGTCTACAATTGCCTCGGCTGTTTGGTGCATTGCGGACTTTGCTCCCGCTCGGTCAGAAGAATCTTGCGGCACAAGCCTCTGCGCCATCTCTCGTCGGCCTAGATGCGGCGGCCGACCAAACGATCTCCACCGGTCGGCAGCGGCGGCCGTCCGTATTGAGAGACAAGTCCAGACGAGCGACTCTCCGCTCGCAAATTCCACGGTCACGCTTTGGCAGACAGGCGCCCGCGAACGGCTTGCGTCTTCGCCATGCGCTTCTGCTTCACGAGAAGTTCCAACGCACGATAACGCCGGCCGCCCGCCGGCACCTCAAACATGCCGGTCTCATTACCTTCCGCATCCACGACCGCCCGCACGTTGAGACTTTGCAGGAGCGTACGCTGAGCGATACTTTCGGCGAGTTGCTCGATCGAAACGCCTGCCTTCACCCGCCGCACGTTGGACTGGCTGAGCACCAGCTTGTTGAACGGAATGTCCCGCGAGGGCGACAGGGTGATCTTTTGGACAGCCTTCGTCATATCGATTCTCCACGACGGGCGGCCGGGAGCCTCTCTCTCGGCCTCCAACCCGTCGCGAAAACCGCATCTCCCCTCTCACTCTCGCTTCCGAAGCGACTGGCGAGATCTTCACGCTGCCTCCTGCTCCGCTCTCTCGGTCGTCACGTCAACAACGGACTCCGGCAGAAAGCCAAGCAGATAATCCGCAGCCTTGCTGGCTTGTGAGGCAGCTCGCACGATCGCGCGATTGTCCTCGCGCAGCACCTCGAGCCAGGAGCCAATATAATCGGCATGGCGCACCGTCGGCACAATACCGAGCGACGCGCAGCTGAACGCAGCCGATATCTCCGCGATCAACTCCTCAAAAGCATACTTCTTGGTACCATAACTGCCCGACAAATCGCGGTTGAGACGTGACAGATGGCCGCTTGCATGGGCCAACTCATGCAAGGCCGTTCGATGCCAATTGATCGGCTCGAAATAGGCTTGCGGTGGCGGCACCTGCACATAGTCTTCTGCCGGCACATAGAATGCGCGATTGCCGCCGATCCGGAAGTCGATGCCAGTCGCCTTGATGAGCTTTTCGACCCGCGGCTCGATCAGGCCTGGTGGCGGAGGCGGCGCTGTTGTTGCGATCTCCGAAGGCAGGTCGGCGCACTGATCGGCATTAAAGACCGTAAAGCGCTTGAGGAATGGGATGGCCTGCGCTTCATCGCCCGTTTCGCTCGCGCGCCGCTTTTCATCGACCGGCACAAAGCGATCGGCATAGACGACAGTCGTTCCGCGCTCGCCCTTGCGAACATGGCCGCCGAGTGCCATGGCCTGACGGAACGTAAGCCAGCTTTGGCCTGCGAAGCCGCGCTCGATAACCGCGCCCCACAGAATCAAGACATTGATTCCGCTGTAGTGCCGACTCGTCGCCGCGTTCTTCGGCATCGCAAGCGGCGCCTTGGCGGCTGCGGTTCCCCAAGGTTGAATCCAGGGTACACGGCCGATCTCCAGCTCAGCAATGATCTTGTCGGTGATTTCGTCATAAAGGCTTGTCCGGTCCCCACCGGAGCGCGCCCGAGGATAATGTCTGGACATCGCGGGTCTCCGCGACGGGCGCCGCGAGCCTCTCTCGCAGCCTGTAACCCGTCACGGCAAAACCCGGCCGGCACTCTCACTCTCAGCCTCCTACGCGAGGAATCGATGCCGTGTGACCAAGCGGCCGCGTGGTTCGGCTTGCGAGAGCCCGGTCTGGCCCTCGCCGCATGCACAAGTGAGAGAATGCGCGCGAGCCGGCCCGCCTTCCGTCCCATTTCTTCATGGCACTTGGTCTTGAGATGCCTATGGCCGCAGGCCCGACAGGCTTGCGCCAATGGCGCATCGCCTCAACGCAAAATGGCACCCGGAGAACGTGAGCATAGCGCCCCGAAGGGGCACGCGGGTCCGAGTGCAGCGACGAGACCGGTTAACAGCGGCACCCGGGACAGGGGCAGTGATAGCGATCGCCGAAGGCGAGCCCCTTTCCCGAGTGCCCCCGGCGAGGAGCTCCGCAGTCTTTGCGCGAGGGATCGACGCCGCACGGCCGAGACGCAAGGCGGCTCGGTTCACGAGGGCCCGATGCGGCGGCAGCCGCACGCGCGCAAGCGGAAGAGTCCGCTGGTCGGAGGATCTAAATTTCCTCGCGCGCATTCGTTTGCGCGTCATAGATCCTGATCTGAAGCATGGGAAAACGCTTCTTGAGTTCTTCTCCACCTGCTCTGGCGCCGTCTCTGGTTGCAAATTCGGCTTTGAGGCGGCCGTCCACTTCAAGCGCGTAACCAGAGGCCGGCAGTTCACGGTTGGCTGCAACCATTTCATTCCCATTGTGCAGTGAGGTGGTTCGGAATGATGGGTTAACTTGAGTCGCCCAAACCACGCTAGAGCCACTTGCGCAACTGTGGTGATCGGCCTTCACACGTTGCGGATTGACGCCTCGCAGCGGAGCCCATCAAGGATGAGCATTTGCGTCGTCCGAACAGGCGAACGGCTTTCCGTTCGCGCGGATGCATGCACGATAGAGCCACGGCTCGACGTAGCTGCCTTTCCAGAGTCCGCGACCGGCGCGCTCAGCCTCGCGCTGGGCTTCGTGATATCTACCCTTCGAGTATTGGGGCCAATCCAACGCATGACCGTTGCGCACAAGCCATTCCCCAAGATCCGCGCCACCGACCGAACAGGTCGCAACCGTGCGGCCATATGGATCGAGGCTGAGTGGGGCACAATTGACGGGACGGCGGGCAATGTAGGCGTCGAGGTCATTCGCTGCCTGCGAGCCACAGCGGTACTGTAAACTGTTCTCACCGCGACACAGCTGAGTAGTTTCCGGAGCGTCCACACCCCAAAGGCGGATCCTTGTTCCGTGAACTTCCAGCGTGTCACCGTCAATCACGCTGGCCTGACCGACAAAATTGTCGGCCAGGGCCGAGCTCGACAGCAGCAGGAGCATCAACACAAGGGCTCGGTGTTTGTTCATAGCGTTGGTACCAAGGATTACCGCAGATCGCGGGGATTGGATTTCGGCCAGTTCTCAAGTGGCTTTAGTACCGGCAGATTCTCCGGCCGCCCGGGAAAATGAAACTCCGTGCCGCGCAGCCATCGACCCTCGAAGCGGTCCCAAAACAAGATCGCATCCATTTGCCAGGTAAACTCATAGACCCTCCACACGCCGTCGCTCTTTATGACTTCGCCAGTTGCGTTGAACGGCAGGCTGTTGAGCTTGCACAGAGCGTAGATCTCATCCCAGTGCTCGCGGATATAACGGTCCTCGAGCGCCACGTGATACGGCCGGTCGGCGCGCCAGCGCGATCCGCCGCTGCGTGGATAAAAGCCTTGGCGGGGCATCAGGAATTCCGGAATGCGCGCGATCGCCTTGCCGATCCGGCGCGCTTCATCCGAGGAGAGCTTGCCAACGCCGAAGCTGTAGCGCTGCGCGTCATCGCGGCAATAGAGCCACGCCAGGGTTACGCCGTTGGCATCCCTGACGACGTAGCACTCGGAATTTTCCCGGACCAACGTCCAGGGCGGCTTGAAACGGCGGCTTGACTCCATGAGAACAAAATAAGAACATGCCGCATCGACGGTCAACCTGGAATACGGCCATGTCCTCGGTCTCAGAGCCGAACGAACAGGACGATGGGCTGGATGCCGCCGTCGAGCAGGCGATCGCCGTTTGCGGCGGCGATAGGCGCGCGGCCGTTCGCGCGCTGATCGTCACGAACAATTTCCTGGAATCGGAGATCTCGGAGTTGAAGAAGGCTGTCTCGCACGCCTACACGCGCGGGCGCTTTCGGACTTACACGGGTTAGATGCCATGCACTGAGGTGACGATGAAACATCCGCACATTACTTTATGACAGACGAACAGGCACCGATATGGCGATCCAGTTCATGCTTGATGACCGAGAGCGAGCCCTGAATGTGCAATCTCTATTCGATGACCAAGAACGTGGATGCGATCCGCCGGTTGTTTGGCGCCCTCAACAGCAGGGTTGGTAACTTGCCGTCGATGCCGGGTATCTTCCCGGACTACCCGGCACCGATCGTCCGCAACGCACCGGATGGGACTGAGATCGTTATGGCGCGCTGGGGCATGCCGTCGTCGCAGTGGGCACTCATGGACGCTACGAAGAAGCGAGCGCAGAAGCTTGAGGCCAAGGGCAAGACTGTTGACTTCAAGGAACTCTTGCGGGCAGAGCCGGACAGCGGCACGACCAACATCCGCAACGTCAACAGCGCGCATTGGAAACGATGGCTAGATCCAGCGCATCGCTGTCTGGTACCGTTCACGTCGTTCAGCGAGTATGACACCATCGACGGCAAGAAGGTGCCCGTCTGGTTCGCGCCCGACGAGAGCCGACCGCTACTCGCCTTCGCCGGCCTCTGGACGAACTGGACGAGTGTGCGCAGGGCCAAGGAAGGTGAAGTCACCACCGATGTTTATGGCTTTCTCACATGCGATCCCAACGAAGAGTGCGCGTTCCAGCCGATCGTGATCACCGATTCCAGGCCATCGTGATCACCCATTCCAGAGCATCGTGATCACCATT
>NZ_JBBIAM010000078.1:0-46102 GCF_054185185.1 Bradyrhizobium sp. UFLA05-153 | reverse complement strand
CTGAATCCCTACAGATACTTGATTCTCACACCTAAGCCGCCGCGACCAACTGACTCAGTAGTACTAACCCACCCTACGCCTCTACTTCGCTTGGGCGGCCGTCTGGAGCGCCTTCCAGTCGAATTTTTCGGCGAGCGCAAGCCCTTCCTCCTCGGTGAGGCCGTCAAAGGAAAGGTTGAACAGCGCGTCCTTGCCCAGCGCCACGATGAGCGTGCCTGATTTCTGCGGGTTGTTGTAGTTCTTGAGCACCTGCATGCCATGCATGGTTGCGGACATGACGTGGCCGTCGGGCGTCTGAATGTTCATTCCGCTCTGGATCGGCGCCATGGCTCCGGTGGCCGCCTGCCCGACCATGACCGCAGCTTGCAGACGCGCCGAGCCGCGCGTGTATTCGCGCGTTGCCGTGGTCATGCTCGTGTCGGACATCTGCATCGACATGCCGTCCGGCTTCTTGCCGTCCCATCCGGCAAGGTCGACCAGGAGCGGCAGCAGCCGCTGAAATGGCTGGTCGGCGCGTGACGGCGAAAGCGGCCACAGGATCACTAGGGCAACGAAGAAACAAAGAATCTTGAATCGTGACTGAAACATTCTCTTCTCCCGATTGGGCTACCGGGCGAGCATAGCAACCCTTCGTTGCGCCAGAAAGGCCTCACACAGGCAGCACGCCCTCGACAAATATCAGCCGCCGCTCCAGCGCGGTCCTCCGCAACTTCAGCGCTTCGGCATATTCGGCCGAGGCGTACCATTCGCGCGCACGCGCCATCGACGGAAATTCGACGATGATGATGGTCTCGGCCGGTGGACCGCCCTCCACCACGTCCGCGGCGCCGCCACGCGCGAGGTAGCGGCCGCCATACTGCGCGATCGTTTGTGCGGCGAGTGTGCGATAGGCTTCCATCGAGGCGGCATCGCGGACCTCGACCTCGGAGATGACATAGGCGGCCATGCAGAACCTCATCCGCTGGTCTTGATGACCGGAGATATCAGGCGCGATTAATGGCACCGCAATTGGCGCTCACTCACGCGTGAGAAGGGCATGCCCCACATAGCTTCGTAGGGTGGGCAAAGGCGCTCTTGCGCCGTGCCCACCACTTCTCTTGTGGCACGCGAAGCGGTGGGCACGCTTCGCTTTGCCCACCCTACAATTCAAAACAAAAGCGGCGCCCGAGGGCGCCGCTTTCTCAATCTCTAAAATGCCGGCCGGCTTACGCCGCTTCGGCTTCCTTCGCCTGGGACGGACCGGAGTCCTGGCCCTTGGCGTCGACGTCGCGATCGACGAATTCGATCACGGCCATCGCGGCGTTGTCGCCGTAACGGAAGCCGGCCTTGATGATGCGGGTGTAGCCGCCCTGACGGTCCTTGTAGCGGGTCGCGAGCGTGTCGAAGAGCTTCTTGACCATGTCGACGTCGCGCAGCTCCGCGATCGCCTGACGACGGAGCGAGAGGCCGCCCTTCTTGCCGAGGGTGACGAGCTTCTCGACGATCGGACGGAGCTCCTTGGCCTTGGGCAGCGTGGTGACGATCTGCTCGTGCTTGATGAGCGAAGCCGCCATGTTGGCGAACATCGCCTTGCGATGCTCGGCCGTGCGGTTGAGCTTCCGATGAACCTTGCCATGACGCATGTGTTTGTTCCTTACGTATTGAACTGCCGCGACGGTTCGTCGGACATGTTGCTCAGGTGGGCTTCCTGCGTTCGCCCATTAAAAAATCGTGGCCGGAAGTCTCCGGCCACGACGGTGAAATGGATCAGTAGTGATCCTCGAAGCGCTTGGCGAGCTCGTCGATGTTCTCCGGCGGCCAGCCCGGCACTTCCATGCCGAGGTGCAGACCCATCTGGGCCAGCACTTCCTTGATCTCGTTCAGCGACTTGCGGCCGAAGTTCGGGGTGCGGAGCATTTCTGCTTCGCTCTTCTGCACGAGGTCGCCGATGTAGACGATGTTGTCGTTCTTCAGGCAGTTGGCCGAACGCACCGACAGCTCGAGCTCGTCCACCTTCTTGAGGAAAGCCGGGTTGAAGGCGAGGTCCGGGATGATCTCCTGGGCGACTTCCTTGCGCGGCTCTTCGAAGTTGACGAACACGTTGAGCTGGTCCTGAAGGATGCGCGCAGCGTAGGCCACCGAGTCATCCGGCGTGATCGCGCCGTTGGTCTCGATCGTCATGGTCAGCTTGTCGTAGTCGAGGATCTGGCCCTCGCGGGTGTTCTCGACCTTGTAGGAGACCTTGCGGACCGGCGAGTAGAGGCTGTCGACCGGGATCAGGCCGATCGGCGCGTCCTCGGGACGGTTGCGCTCGGCGGGCACGTAGCCCTTGCCGGTCGAAACCGTGAACTCCATGCGGATCTCGGCGCCCTCGTCGAGGGTGCAGATCTGCAGGTCCGGGTTGAGCACGGTGACGTCGCCCACGGTCTGGATGTCGCCGGCGGTGACGACGCCCGGGCCCTGCTTCTTCACGACCATGCGCTTGGGGCCTTCGCCCTGCATCTTGATCGAGATGTCCTTGATGTTCAGCACGATGTCGGTGACGTCCTCACGGACGCCCGCGATCGAGGAGAACTCGTGCAGCACGCCGTCGATGTGCACCGACTGCACGGCAGCGCCCTGAAGCGAAGACAACAGGATGCGGCGCAGTGCGTTGCCGAGCGTCTGGCCGAAGCCACGCTCGAGCGGCTCGGCGACGATGGTCGCAAAGCGGGCCGGATCGCTACCCGGGGTTACCTGGAGCTTGTTCGGCCGAATCAGTTCTTGCCAATTTTTCTGGATCGTCACTGTTTCACCCATACAGGCCAGTCAGTCTGCCATTGCGGACACTGGCGTTGGAGAAAGGCCGCAAGTCGCGCTTGCGGCTTCGCAAAACAAAGTCATCGCGGACGACGACGGCGCCCGCGACCTCGTATCAAACGCGCCGACGCTTGCGCGGGCGGCAACCATTGTGCGGGATCGTGGTCACGTCGCGGATCGAGGTGACGGTGAAGCCCGCAGCCTGCAACGCGCGGAGCGCCGACTCGCGGCCCGAACCGGGACCGGCGACCTCGACTTCCAGCGTGCGCATGCCGTGCTCCTGCGCCTTCTTGGAAACGTCCTCCGCAGCGACCTGCGCTGCATACGGGGTCGACTTGCGCGATCCCTTGAAACCCATGGTGCCCGCCGACGACCAGGCAATCGTGTTGCCCTGTGCATCGGTGATGGTGATCGTCGTGTTGTTGAACGACGAGTTCACGTGCGCGACGCCGGAGGCGATGTTCTTGCGCTCACGACGGCGAACGCGGGTGGCTTCCTTGCCCATTGAATACCTTTCCTGGAGATCTCAAACGCCGCCGTAATGCCAGCGGCTACACCTGTGGAACGAAAAGCGCGTGGCGAACCGAGGATCCCTCTTCGCCACACGCCATATTTGAATTGCAGAACTTACTTCTTCTTGCCGGCGATCGCCTTGGCCGGACCCTTGCGCGTGCGCGCATTGGTGTGGGTACGCTGACCGCGCACCGGCAGACCACGACGATGACGCAGGCCGCGATAGCAGCCGAGGTCCATCAGACGCTTGATGTTCATGCCGACCTCGCGACGCAGATCGCCCTCGACGAGAAAGTCGCGGTCGATCACTTCGCGGATCTGGAGCACTTCCTGGTCGGTCAGCTGATTGACGCGACGATCCTCGGGGATCTTCACCTTCTCCATGATGTCACCGGCGATCTTGGGGCCGATGCCATGGATGTACTGCAGCGCGATCAGCACGCGCTTGTTGGTGGGAATGTTTACGCCGGCAATACGGGCCACGGCTTTCTCTCCTGTTGCCGATCCCTCGTCAGGAATCGGGCTTTAAGTGCTTGCGTTCTCGGGCAGGTGTTCACAAACGCGAACACGACGCCCACCCCCGGTCTTCCTGGGGCCCGGCATCGTCTGAAACTATCCGACTTGGATGCGGGGCTTATTAAGGGATTCCCGGGGGTTTCGTCAACCGCTGCTAGCGCTTAGCTCGCTTTTTCGTGACCTTTTTTGGGGCCTTCTTCGGACCTTTTTTGGCGGTCTTTTTAGCGGTCTTTTTAACGGTCCTCTTGGCGGTCTTTTTTGCGGCTTTCTTGGTGCCTTTTAGGGCCTTCTTGGCGGACTTGCTGGCCTTTTTGGCCGCTTTCGCGGGTTTCTTGGCCTTTTTGGGTGCCTTTTCGCCAGCTCGCCTGGCTGGAGCCGCCTTGGCCGCGGGCTTAGTCGAGGTCTTGGCCTGGGCTGCCTTGGCGTGGGTTTTGGGCTCGATCGCCCCCAGCGCGAGGAGAAGGCGATGGATGGCGCGGGTGACCTCCTCGATGGTCATCATGCCATCGACGGTCGAGAGCTTGCGCCGCTCGGAATAGTAGTGAATCAGCGGTTCCGTCTGGCTGCGGTAGCTGGCGAGCCGCTTGGTCAGGACCTCCGGGGTGTCGTCGACCCGGACCTCTTCGCCGCGTTCGCGCATCTGGGCGACGCGGGTCTCCACGCGATCGAGCAGCGCGCTCTCATTGACCCTGAGCTCGATCACGCCATCGAGCTTGAGGTGCCTGTGCTTCAATAGCTCGTCCAGCGCCTCGGCCTGCGGGACCGTGCGCGGGAAGCCATCGAGGATGAAACCCTTCTTGGCATCGGGCTGCTCGATCCGGTCGGCGATGATTCCCACCACGACATCGTCGGGCACGAGGCCGCCGCTCGCCATGATCTCCTTCGCCCTCAGGCCGATCGGTGTTCCCGCTGCAACCGCAGCGCGAAGCATCTCACCGGTTGAGAGCTGCACGATGCCATAGCGCTCGATCAGCCGTTGGGCCTGGGTCCCCTTGCCTGACCCCGGCGGTCCCAGAAGGATAATTCTCATCGGCGTTCGCCCCCCGGATCGGTGAGCGATAGCTCGCGCACCTGTGTTTGAAGATCGAGAATAGTGCAAACCACAATCAGCGCCGCACCACCATTGATAATCATACTATAAGGCAGCCCGATCCCGTAAGGCTCGAAGATCTCCGGAATCAACTGCAACGCCGTCAGGTAGACGGCTCCGGCCACCGTCGTCAATGACACCACGCGATCAAGGTAATCCGCTGTGGGCTCGCCCGCCGCAACGCCGGGAATCGCGCCGCCCTGCTTCACAAGAGAATCGGCGACGTGCTCGGGATCGACGACGTAGGCTGTGTAGATGAAGGCGAGCACGAATACCGCGACGGATCCGAGGATCAGGTGACCCGGCGCACCAAGCTGAAGCTGCTTGTAGGCGGCGGCGATCCACGGCGCATCGGCACCAAAGACGTAAGTCAGGAAAGCCAGCGGCAGAAACAAGAACCAGGGCGCCACGGTGGTCGGCACTAGATAGCCGGCGCTGTTGACCTTGATCGGCAGAACCGCCGATCGAGCGGGCATCACGCGTTCCCCGATCTTGCGTTCGGCAAAGTCGACGCGGACATTGCGTCGCGCGCTTTCGACGAAGACGATCAGGGCGACGAGCACGATCCAGAAGACGGCATGGGTCAGCGCAAGATTGACGGATATTTGGCCGCTCTGGACGAGGTCGAGGATACCTGCAACGTCCCCCGGAACGTGGACGAGAATGCCAACGCTCAGCACCAGTGCAAGACCATTGCCGATTCCATGGCGGGTGATCTGCTCGCTCAGCCAGACAAGCAAGAACACGCCGCCGACCATTGACGCGGTCGCCGACACTACGAACCAGTCGCCGGGATCGGGCACGATGTTGGGGATCGTCGTCAGCGTCGAAGCGATGCCCCAGGCCTGGAAAGACGCGATCACCAGCGTCAGGGTCAGGGTGTAACGGGCGATCCTGCGCCGGCCACGCTCGCCCGACCTCTCAAGCGAGCTCAGCCGTCCCCATACCATCGCGACCAGTTGGACGATGATCGCTGCGCTCAGATAGGGAACGAGATGGAGGGCAACGATGGACAGGCGGGCTATCGCGTCAACCGCCAATGGACCGCCCGTCAGCCAATCGCCCGGGCGAAGCCCCGGAAGCAGAATGTGAGCGCCGAGCCTGAAAAGGAGCAGCGCGCCAATCGTGAAAGCGATCCGGCGCGCGAGCTCCTTGGTCATCTACGGCGGCCCCTCAGCTTCGACTTCCTGATCAGCCCTTCATACTGATGGGCGAGCAGATAACCCTGAACCTGCGCTACCGTGTCCATGGTGACACTGACCACGATCAACAGCGACGTGCCGCCAAAGTAGAAGGGCACCGAGGCGTAGGAAATCAGAATTTCCGGGATCAAACAGACAATCGCGAGGTAAATCGCGCCGATCACCGTGATGCGCGACAGCACGTAGTCGATGTATTCGGCGGTGCGCTCGCCGGGACGGATGCCCGGGATGAAGCCGCCGTGCTTCTTCAGGTTGTCCGCGGTCTCGGTCGGGTTGAACACGATCGCGGTGTAGAAGAACGCGAAGAACACGATCAGCGCGAGATACATGATCAGGAACAGCGGCCGGCCGTGACCGAGCTGCGTCGTCAGCCACTGGAACCATTCCGGTCCCTTGCCCGCGTTGAAGTTCGCAACCGTCGTCGGCAGCAGGAGCAGCGAGGACGCGAAGATCGGCGGGATGACGCCCGAGGTGTTGAGCTTGAGCGGCAGATGCGAGGACTGGCCCTCGAACATCTTGTTGCCGACCTGGCGCTTCGGATACTGGATCAGAAGCCGGCGCTGCGCGCGTTCCATGAACACGATGAAGGCGATCACGGCGACCGCCATGATGATGACGATCAGGATCAGCCCGGTGGACATCGCGCCCTGGCGGCCGAGCTCTAGCATGTTGGCGAGCGCGGAGGGCAGCTCGGCGACGATGCCGGAGAGAATGATCAGCGAGATACCGTTGCCGATGCCGCGCGAGGTCACCTGCTCGCCCAGCCACATCAGGAACATGGTGCCGCCGGTGAGCGTGATGGCGGTGGAGAGACGGAAGAACAGGCCGGGATCGCTGACGACGTTGCCGGCGCCTTCCAGGCCTACCGCAATGCCGTAGGACTGGAACGCGGCCAAGATCACGGTGAGGTAGCGGGTGTACTGGTTCAGCGTCTTGCGGCCCGCCTCGCCTTCCTTCTTCAGCGCCTCGAGCTGCGGCGAGACGGTGGTGAGGAGCTGGATGATGATCGATGCCGAGATGTACGGCATGATGTTCAGCGCGAAGATCGCCATGCGGTGGATGCCGCCGCCGGCGAACATGTTGAACATGCCGAGGATGCCGCCCGCCTGCGAGCGGAACACCTGCTCCCAGATGTTGGGATCGATGCCGGGCAGCGGGATGTAGGTGCCGAGCCGATAAACGAGCAGCGCACCCAGGGTGAACCAGATGCGCTTTTTCAGTTCGTCGGCCTTGGCAAGCGCGCCGAAATTGAGATTGGCTGCCAGTTGTTCCGCTGCTGAGACCATGTTGGGCTTTCTCCCGCCGCCTACTGCGCCGTCATGCCCGCGGCCGGGCTACTGGGCGGACGCCGGACATTATCTGGTGCACGGCTTCGATAAGTCCATCGTCCAGCACGCGTAAAGGCCCGCGAGCCGCGGGCCAATGACGCAGATGTTACGCCGCCTCGCCTTCTTCGGGGGCAGGCGCGAGGATCTTCACCGAGCCGCCGGCCTTCTCGACCGCCGCAATGGCGGACTTCGAGGCGCCGTGCACTTCGACGTTGAGCTTGGCCTTGAGCTCGCCGCCGCCGAGCAGCCGGACGCCGGCCTTGGAACGACGCAGCACGCCGGCCTTCACCAGCGCTTCGGCGTTCACGACGCTGCCCGTGTCGAGCTTCTTGGCATCGACGGCGTCCTGGAGCCGGTCGAGATTAATCTCGGCGAACTCGACGCGGAAGATGTTGTTGAAGCCGCGCTTGGGCAGACGGCGATGCATCGGCATCTGGCCGCCTTCAAAACCCTTGATGCGCACGCCCGAACGCGCGGTCTGGCCCTTGCCGCCGCGGCCGGACTGCTTGCCCTTGCCCGAACCGATGCCGCGACCGACGCGCATGCGCTTCTTGCGCGAGCCGGGGTTGTCGGCGATATCGCTGAGCTTCATCGCCCTTCTCCTTGTTTCTTGCGCATGATCTAGCCCGAAAACCGGTATCCAGCTTCCGGGATCATGCGCCCTTGCTTACTTCCCGTCGACGATGCGGACGAGATGGTGAACCTTCTCGATCATGCCGCGAACCGCCGGGGTGTCCGGCAGTTCGGCGACGCGGCCGATCTTGTTGAGCTTGAGCCCGATCAGCGTCGAGCGCTGCGAGTGATGGCGGCGGATCGCGCTGCCGATCTGCTCGATCTTGATCGTCTTGGCGGCCTTGGCCATTTTTTAAAACTCCGAAAAGCTTCCGTTAGTCGGCAGCCGCCTCGGCATCGCCGCCGATACGACGGGACTGCAGGGTGGACACCTTGATGTTGCGGCGGGCCGCGACCGAGCGCGGCGAATCCTGGTGCTTCAGCGCGTCGAAGGTCGCGCGCACCATGTTGTAGGGGTTGGACGAGCCGATCGACTTGGCCACCACGTCCTGGACGCCGAGCGTCTCGAACACGGCGCGCATCGGACCGCCGGCGATGATGCCGGTACCGGCCGGGGCGGCACGCAGGTAGACACGGCCTGCACCGTGACGGCCGGCGATGTCGTGATGGAGCGTGCGGCCCTCGCGCAGCGACACGCGGGTCAGGTTGCGCTTGGCGGATTCGGTCGCCTTCCGGATCGCCTCAGGCACTTCGCGCGCCTTGCCGTGACCGAAGCCGGCACGGCCCTTCTGGTCGCCAATCACGACCAGCGCTGCGAAGCCGAAGCGCTTGCCGCCCTTGACCACCTTGGCGACGCGGTTGATGTGGACGAGCTTGTCGACGAACTCGCTGTCGCGCTCCTCGCGCTCCTTGCGTTCACGTCCGCCGCGGTGTTCGCGTTCACCTGCCATGGTTTTTCCAATCCTTCAGAGGCTTACGCCTCAATCCTCAAATTCTGTTAGAAGTTCAGCCCGCTCTCACGCGCAGCGTCGGCAAGAGCCTTGACGCGCCCGTGATAGAGATAGCTGCCGCGATCGAACACGACTTCCTTGACGCCCTTCTCTGCGGCGCGCTCGGCCAGCAGCTTGCCGACCGCCTTCGCCGCATCGATGTCGGCGCCGGTCTTGCCGCCGTCGCGCATCGACTTCTCGAGCGAGGAGGCAGACGCCAGCGTCTCGCCCTTCAGGTCGTCGATGACCTGGGCGTAGATGTGCTTGGACGAGCGGAACACCGACAGGCGCGGACGGCCGCCACCGGAGCGGCGCAGCTTGAGCCGCACACTCCGCTTGCGCCGGGCATTCGTAACCTTGGCTTTCGACATGACCGGCTCCGTTACTTCTTCTTGCCTTCCTTGCGGAAGATGAATTCGCCAACATACTTCACGCCCTTGCCCTTGTAGGGCTCCGGCGGGCGATAGGCGCGAATTTCGGCTGCGACCTGGCCGACGCGCTGGATGTCGCTGCCCGTCACCGTAATTTCGGTCGGCTTCGGCACGGCGATCGTGATCCCTTCCGGGATCGGATAGATCACGTCGTGGCTGTAGCCGAGCGCGAGCTGCAGGTTCTTGCCCTGCATCGCGGCGCGGTAACCGACGCCGGTGATCTCGAGCTTCTTCTCGAAGCCCTTGGTGACGCCTTCCACCAGATTCGCGACCTGGGCGCGAGCGGTGCCGTACAGCGCCCGCGCGCGGTTGGTCTCGGCCCGCGGCTTGACCTTGACCTGGCCGTTCTCGAGCTTCACCTCGACGTCGTCATGGACGATAAACTGAAGCTGGCCCTTCGGCCCCTTCATCTTGACGGTCTGCCCATCGACGGTCGCGGTAACGCCCGACGGCACCGTCACAGGCTTTTTGCCAACACGTGACATGGATCAAAAATCCTTCTCAGAACACCGTGAAGAGGACTTCACCGCCCACATTCGCGTCGCGCGCGCTGTGGTCGGCCATGATCCCCTTCGGCGTCGACAACACCGAAATACCGAGCCCATTGTTGACGCGCGGCAGAGCCTTCACCGAGGCGTAGACGCGACGTCCGGGCTTGGAGACCCGCTCGATCTCGCGGATGACGGGCTCGCCGTCGAAATACTTCAGCTCGATCTCGATCTCGCTGCGGCCCGAGGAGTGCTCGACCGTGGCGTAACCACGGATATAGCCCTCGCTCTTCAGCACCTCGAGCACGTTCTCGCGCATCTTCGAGCCAGGCGTGGAGACCTTGGTCTTGGAGCGCATCTGCGCGTTGCGGATGCGGGTGATCAGATCGCTGATTGGATCGTGCGTAGACATCAAAACGATCCTCCTTACCAGCTCGACTTCACGAGGCCCGGGACCATACCCTTGGAGCCAAGTTCACGAAGCGCGATACGGGACAGCTTGTTCTTGCGATAGTTCGAGCGCGGGCGGCCCGACAGCTCGCAACGCAGACGGATGCGGGTCGCCGACGAGTTGCGCGGCATTTCCGCCAACTTCAACGTCGCAGCGAAGCGCTCCTCCATCGGCAGCTTCTTGTCGGCGATGATCGCCTTCAACCGCTCGCGCTTGGCGGCGGCGTTCTTCACCATCCGCTTGCGCCGGTTGTTCTTCTCGATTGAACTCTTCTTTGCCATGCTTGGCTCCTGGGTATCCGCGTTTGAGAGGCTTTACGTCAGCGTCTCACTGCCGGAACGGGAAATTGAAAGCGGTCAACAAGGCCCTCGCCTCTTCGTCGGTCTTGGCCGTGGTGCAGACGGTGATATCCATACCGCGGGCTTCCGTGACCTTGTCGAAGTCGATCTCGGGGAAAATGATGTGCTCCTTGATGCCGAGCGAGTAGTTGCCACGGCCGTCGAAGCTCTTCGGGTTCAGGCCGCGGAAGTCGCGGACGCGCGGCAGCGCGACCGTCACCAGGCGATCGATGAACTCGTACATGCGGGCCTTGCGCAGCGTGACCTTGCAGCCGATCGGCTGGTTCTCACGCAGCTTGAAGGTCGCGATCGCGATGCGCGAATAGGTCACGATCGCCTTCTGGCCGGCGATCTGCGTCAGTTCGGCAGCGGCATTCTCAGCCTTCTTGCGATCGTTCACGGAATCGCCAACGCCCATGTTCAGCACGACCTTGTCCAGCCGCGGAACCTGCATGACGTTCTCGTAACCGAACTTCTCGGTCATCGCGACGCGGATCTTCGCGTCGTATTCCGCGCGCAGGCGCGGCACGTAAGCTGTGTCAGCCATCGATCTCAGCTCCCGAGCTCTTGGCGATGCGGACCTTCTTGCCGTCCGCCTGAATCTTGAATCCGATGCGCGTCGGCTTTCCGTCCTTGCCGAGATACGCGATATTGGACAGTTGGATCGGCGCCTCTTTCGAGATGATGCCGCCCTCCTGGTTCTGGGTCTGCTTCTGGTGGCGCTTCACCATGTTGATGCCACGCACCAGAGCCGTGCCGGCGTCCGGGCGCACCTCGAACACCTCGCCGGTGCGGCCCTTGTCGCGGCCGGTCAGCACGACGACCTTGTCGCCCTTGCGGATCTTCGCAGCCATCACAGCACCTCCGGCGCGAGCGAAATGATCTTCATGTGGTTCTTGGCGCGCAGCTCGCGCGGCACGGGCCCGAAGATACGGGTACCGACCGGCTCGGCCTGGTTGTTGATCAGGACCGCGGCGTTGCGGTCGAAGCGGATGACCGAACCGTCGGGGCGGCGGATGTCCTTGCGGACACGCACCACGACGGCCTTCATCACGTCGCCCTTCTTCACCTTGCCACGCGGAATCGCTTCCTTGATCGACACGACGATGATGTCGCCGATGGTGGCGTAGCGGCGCTTGGAGCCTCCGAGCACCTTGATACACATGACACGGCGTGCGCCAGAATTGTCGGCCACGTCGAGGTTGGTCTGCATCTGAATCATTGATGCACCTCGTCCTCTTTCTCTTTTGCGCCAGCCTGGCCAGCGCTCAACATTTCCCTGAAGTCAGTCGGCTAAGTGCCGACAACTCAGGCGCTTTTCTTGTGTTCGCCCCGGATCACGACCCAGCGCTTCAACTTCGAAATCGGCTTCGATTCCTCGATCCACACCACGTCGCCCGGCTTGAACTGGTTGTTCTCGTCGTGCGCGTGATAGTTCTTCGAACGGCGGATCGTCTTCTTGTAGATCGGGTGCGTGAAGCGGCGATCGACGCGCACCACGATGGTCTTGGCTTGCTTGTCGCTGACGACCACGCCCTGCAAAGTACGTTTCGGCATCTTCGTAAGCCTCTTACTTCTTCTTCGCGCGCTGCTGCGCGGCGACGGTCTTGATCCGGGCGATGTCACGGCGGGCCTCGCGCAAGCGCGAGGTGTTCTCGAGCTGCCCGGTGGCACGCTGGAAGCGCAGATTGAAGCGCTCCTTCTTCAGGTTCAGGACGGCGTCGTCCTGCTGGTCGGGGCTCATCGCGCGGATGTCTTCGATCTTCATCTGGGCCATGGCCATTACTCCGCAATGCGCTCGACGAAGCGCGTCTTGATCGGCAGCTTGGCAGCAGCCAAGGTCAGCGCCTCGCGCGCAGTCTGGTTGTTGACGCCGTCGATCTCGAACAGCACCCGGCCCGGCTTGACGCGCACGACCCACAATTCCGGCGAGCCCTTGCCGGAGCCCATGCGGACTTCGGCCGGCTTCTTCGACACCGGAACGTCGGGGAATACGCGGATCCAGACGCGGCCGGCGCGCTTCATGTGGCGGGTCAGCGCGCGGCGGGCGGCCTCGATCTGGCGCGCGGTGACGCGCTCAGGCTCGGTCGCTTTCAGGCCGAACTGGCCGAACGCCAACGTCGCGCCCGAAGACGCAACGCCGTGGATGCGGCCCTTATGCGCCTTCCGGAACTTCGTTTTCTTAGGTTGCATCATGGCTTTAAGCCCTCAAATTCCTGTGCTGGCTCAGGCCGCAGCGTCGCGACGCTGCCGGCCGCCACCGCTGCCACCACCCTCGCCTTCGGCCATTCTCTTGTCCTGGGCCATCGGATCGTGCTCGAGGATCTCGCCCTTGAAGATCCAGACCTTGACACCGCAGGTGCCGAAGGTCGTGAACGCGGTCGCGACGCCGTAGTCAATGTCGGCGCGCAGCGTGTGCAGCGGCACGCGACCTTCGCGGTACCACTCCATGCGCGCGATTTCCGCACCGCCCAGACGACCCGAGCAGTTGATGCGGATGCCTTCCGCGCCGAGACGCATCGCCGACTGCACGGCGCGCTTCATGGCGCGGCGGAACGCAACGCGGCGCTCGAGCTGCTGCGCGATCGATTCGGCGACCAGCGTCGCATCGAGCTCCGGCTTGCGGATCTCGACGATGTTGATCACGACGTCCGACGAGGTGATGTCGGCCACCTTCTTGCGCAGCTTGTCGATGTCGGCGCCCTTCTTGCCGATCACCACGCCCGGACGGGCCGAGTGGATGGTGACGCGGCACTTCTTGTGCGGACGCTCGATCACGATGCGGGCGACGGCCGCCTGCTTGAGCTCCTTGTGCAGGATCTCGCGGATCTTGACGTCCTCATGCAGCAGCTTGCCGTATTCCTGCTTGCCGGCGAACCAGCGGGAATCCCAGGTCCGGTTGATGCCGAGACGCAGACCGATCGGATTGATCTTTTGACCCATCGTGTTCTCCTGCGCCCCTTAAGCGGCTGCTTCGGCTTCGACCTGACGAACGATGATCGTCAGCTGCGAAAATGGTTTGTAGACACGGCCCGAGCGACCACGGCCGCGGGCGGCAAAGCGCTTCATCACCAGCCCGTTGCCGACGAAGGCCTGCGCCACGACGAGATCGTCGACGTCGAGGTCGTGATTGTTCTCGGCGTTGGCGATAGCCGATTCCAGGCACTTCTTCACGTCCACCGCGATCCGCTTGCGCGAAAACTGCAAATCGGCGAGCGCAGCAGACGCCTTGCGGCCGCGAATAAGCTGGGCCACCAGGTTGAGCTTCTGCGGGCTCACCCGCAGCATCCGGGCGACCGCCTTGGCCTCGTTGTCGGCGAGGCTCCGTTCGCGCTTAGGTTTGCTCATGACTTAATCCTCAAGCCTTCTTGGCTTTCTTGTCGCCGGAGTGGCCATGGAAGGTCCGGGTCGGCGAGAACTCACCGAACTTGTGACCGACCATTTCCTCGTTGACCGCCACCGGCACGTGCTTCTGACCGTTGTAGACGCCGAAGGTCAGGCCGACGAACTGCGGCAGGATGGTCGAGCGACGGCTCCAGATCTTGATGACGTCGTGACGGCCGGACGCACGCGCCGCATCTGCCTTCTTGAGCAGCGACGCTTCGACGAACGGGCCTTTCCAGACTGAACGAACCATGTCCGGCGTTCCTTACTTCTTCCGCTTGTGGCGGCTTAGGAGAATGAATTTGTTGGTCGACTTGTTGGTGCGGGTCTTCTTGCCCTTGGTCGGCTTGCCCCACGGGGTGACCGGGTGGCGACCGCCCGAGGTACGACCTTCACCACCGCCGTGCGGATGGTCGATCGGGTTCATGGCAACACCGCGGTTGTGCGGGCGACGGCCCATCCAGCGCTTGCGACCGGCCTTGCCGATCGAGGTGTTCATGTGATCCGGGTTCGACACCGCGCCGATCGTGCCGCGGCAACGGCCGTGCACCAGGCGCTGCTCGCCCGAGTTCAGGCGGATGATCACGTAGTCCTGGTCGCGACCGACGAGCTGGGCGTAGGTGCCGGCCGAACGCGCGAGCTGGCCACCCTTGCCGATCTTGGTCTCGATGTTGTGGATGATCGTGCCGACCGGCATGTTGCCCAGCGGCATGACGTTGCCCGGCTTCACGTCGACATAGTTGCCGGCGATGATGGTGTCACCCACCGCCAGGCGCTGCGGCGCCAGGATGTAGGCCTGCTCGCCGTCCTGGTACTTGATCAGCGCGATGAAGCCGGTGCGGTTCGGGTCATACTCCAGCCGCTCGACGGTGGCGGGGACGTCGATCTTCTCTCGCTTGAAGTCGACGGTGCGCAGCGTCTGCTTGTGACCGCCGCCGCGGAAGCGCACGGTGATGCGACCGGTGTTGTTGCGACCGCCCGAGGACTTCTTGCCTTCGGTGAGCGCCTTGACCGGCTTGCCCTTGTAGAGGGCCGAACGATCGACCATGACCAGCTGGCGCTGGCCCGGCGTCGTGGGGTTGAATGTCTTCAGTGCCATCGTCGTAGGACCTTACAGACCGGTGGTCACGTCGATCCGATGACCCTCTTCGAGGGTCACGATCGCGCGCTTGGTGTTCGACTGCGAGCCGAGATTGCCGCGGAAGGCCTTGACCTTGCCCTTGCGGACCAGCGTGTTGACGCTCTTGACCTTGACGTCGAACAGCTTCTCGATCGCTTCCTTGATCTGCGGCTTGGTCGCCTTCGCGGCCACCTTGAACAGAACCTTGTTGTGCTCCGAGGCGATCGTCGCCTTTTCGGTCACGACCGGCGACAGGATCACGTCGTAGTGGCGAGCCTCGATGTTCTTCGTCATTTGAAGCGCGCCTCCAGCGCATCGATGGCGGCCTTGGTCAGAACGAGCTTCTGACGGCGCAGGATGTCGTAGACGTTGATGCCCTGGATCGGCAGCACATCCATGTTCGGGATGTTGCGGGCCGCCGCGGCAAAGCCCTGGTTCAGCTCGGCGCCGTCGATGATCAGCGCGTTCGTCAGGCCCAGCCCCGAGAAGTGGCCGAGCAGCGCCTTGGTCTTGGCGGCCTCGAGCGCGGCCTTCTCGATCACGACGAGATCACCGTCCTTGGCCTTGGCCGACAGCGCATGCTTCAGCGCGAGCGCGCGGACCTTCTTCGGCAGGTCGGAGGCGTGCGAACGCACCACCGGGCCGAAGGCACGGCCGCCGCCACGGAACTGCGGCACGCGGGCCGAGCCGTGACGAGCACCGCCGGTGCCCTTCTGCTTGTACATCTTCTTGCCGGTGCGCCAGATCTCGGCGCGACCCTTGGCCTTGTGGGTGCCAGCCTGACGCTTGTCGAGCTGCCACTTCACGCAGCGCGCGATGATGTCCTCGCGCGGCTCGAGGCCGAAAATGGCGTCGGAGAGCTGGACGGAGCCGGCTTCCTTGCCCTCAAGGGTCGTGACTTTCAGTTCCATCTCACGCACCCTCCTGCTGGGCCGCAGCCTCGGCTTCGCCGCCGGCAACCTTGAACTTGCCGGGCTTCGGAGCTTCCTTCGGCAGCGGCTTCTTGACGGCGTCGCGCACGCGGATCCAGCCGCCCTTGGAGCCGGGAACGGCGCCTTCGACCAGGATCAGGCCGCGCTCGACATCGGTCTGGACGACGCGAAGATTGAGCGTGGTGATGCGGTCGACACCCATGTGGCCGGGCATCTTCTTGTTCTTCCAGGTCTTGCCGGGATCCTGACGGCCGCCGGTCGAACCGATCGATCGGTGCGAGATCGACACACCGTGCGTGGCGCGCAGACCGCCGAAGTTCCAGCGCTTCATACCGCCGGCAAAGCCCTTACCGACCGAGGTGCCGGTGACGTCGACGAACTGGCCGACGACGAAGTGATCGGCCAGGATCTCGGCGCCGACCGGGATCATGGCATCCGCGGAGACGCGGAATTCCTCGACCTGCCGCTTCGGCTCGACCTTGGCGACTGCGAACTGGCCGCGCTCAGCCTTGGGCATGTACACGGTCTTACGGGTGCCGGCGCCAAGCTGGAGCGCGACATAACCGTTCTTCTCTTCGGTGCGGTGGCCTACGACCTGGCAATTGCCGAGCTTCAGCACGGTCACGGGGATATGTTCACCGGTCTCCGTGAAGACCCGCGTCATCCCGACCTTTTGTGCGATCACTCCGGAGCGCATCGGCTTGCTTCCTGTTCTTTCTGTCCGCTTTCGCGAACGGGATCCAAAAATCTTAGAGCTTGATCTCGACGTCGACACCGGCGGCCAGGTCGAGCTTCATCAAAGCATC
Source organism: Bradyrhizobium sp. UFLA05-153 (assembly GCF_054185185.1). Classification (NCBI taxonomy): domain Bacteria; kingdom Pseudomonadati; phylum Pseudomonadota; class Alphaproteobacteria; order Hyphomicrobiales; family Nitrobacteraceae; genus Bradyrhizobium; species Bradyrhizobium sp. UFLA05-153. Next base: position 29,223 of record NZ_JBBIAM010000078.1, on the reverse strand, counting down.
GACGGTCTGCGGGGTCGGATCGACGATGTCGAGCAGACGCTTGTGGGTGCGCATCTCGAACTGTTCGCGGCTCTTCTTGTCGACGTGCGGCGAACGGTTGACGGTGAACTTCTCGATGCGGGTCGGCAGCGGAATGGGTCCGCGAACCTGCGCGCCGGTGCGCTTCGCCGTATTCACGATCTCACGCGTCGACGTATCGAGGATACGATGGTCGAACGCCTTGAGACGGATGCGAATATTTTGGCCGTTCATTGCCGTGGTCTTTCTTCAAACAGAGTGGCGAATAGCGAATAGCGAATGCTGCCATCCGCTACTCGCCAATCTCTAGTCTCGTAATTACTCGATGATCGAGGCGACGACGCCGGCGCCGACGGTACGGCCGCCTTCGCGGATCGCGAAGCGGAGCTTCTCTTCCATCGCGATCGGCACGATCAGGTGCACTTCCATCGCGATGTTGTCGCCCGGCATCACCATCTCGGTGCCTTCCGGCAGGTGCACGACACCGGTCACGTCGGTGGTGCGGAAGTAGAACTGCGGACGGTAGTTGGTGAAGAACGGGGTGTGGCGGCCGCCCTCGTCCTTGGTGAGGATGTAGGCCTCAGCCTTGAACTTGGTGTGCGGCTTGACCGAACCGGGCTTGCAGAGCACCTGGCCGCGCTCGACTTCCTCGCGCTTGGTGCCGCGGAGCAGCGCGCCGATGTTGTCGCCGGCCTGGCCCTGGTCGAGCAGCTTGCGGAACATTTCGACGCCGGTGACGGTGGTCTTGGTCGTCGCACGCAGACCGACGATCTCGATTTCGTCGCCGACCTTGACGATGCCGCGCTCGACACGGCCGGTCACCACGGTGCCGCGGCCCGAGATCGAGAACACGTCTTCGACCGGCATCAGGAACGGCTGGTCGATCGGACGCTCCGGCTGCGGGATGTACTCGTCGACGTTGCGCATCAGCTCGAGGATGGCGTCGTGGCCGAGCTTCTTGTCGGAGTCTTCGAGAGCGGCCAGCGCCGAGCCCTTGATGATCGGGATCTTGTCGCCGGGGAATTCATACTTCGAGAGCAACTCGCGGACTTCGAGCTCGACGAGCTCGAGCAGCTCCGGATCGTCGACCATGTCGCACTTGTTGAGGAACACGACGAGCGCGGGCACGCCGACCTGGCGGGCGAGCAGGATGTGCTCGCGGGTCTGCGGCATCGGGCCGTCAGCGGCCGACACGACCAGGATCGCGCCGTCCATCTGGGCAGCGCCGGTGATCATGTTCTTCACGTAGTCGGCGTGGCCGGGGCAGTCGACGTGCGCGTAGTGGCGGTTCTTGGTCTCGTACTCGACGTGCGCCGTCGAGATGGTGATGCCGCGCGCCTTCTCTTCCGGCGCCTTGTCGATCTGGTCGTACGCCGTGAACGTCGCACCACCGGTTTCAGCGAGGATCTTGGTGATCGCCGCGGTCAGCGACGTCTTGCCATGGTCGACGTGACCGATGGTGCCGATGTTGCAGTGGGGCTTGTTACGTTCAAACTTTGCTTTGGCCATTTGACTCTCCGTTCAATCGTCAGCTCGAGACCGACGACAATCAGGCAAACTTCTTCTGGACTTCTGCCGACACGTTAGCCGGCGCTTCTGCGTAGTGGTCGAACTGCATTGTGAAGGTCGCGCGCCCCTGGCTCATCGAGCGCAGGTTGTTCACGTAACCGAACATGTTCATGAGCGGCACCATCGCGTTGATGACGTTGGCGTTGCCGCGCATGTCCTGACCCTGGATCTGACCGCGCCGAGAATTCAGGTCGCCGATGACCGAGCCGGTGTAGTCTTCCGGCGTCACCACCTCGACCTTCATGATCGGCTCGAGCAGAACGGACTTGCCCATCTGCAGCGCTTCACGGAAGCAGGCGCGCGAAGCGATTTCGAAGGCGAGCGCCGACGAGTCGACGTCGTGGTACTTACCGTCGACGAGCTGCACCTTGACGTCGACCACGGGGAAGCCCGCGACCACGCCGGAGGAGAGCACGCTCTCGAGGCCCTTCTCGACGCCGGGGATGTACTCCTTCGGCACCGCGCCGCCGACGATCTTCGATTCGAACTCGAAGCCCTTGCCGGCTTCGTTCGGCTCGACGATGAACGACACGGCCGCGAACTGGCCGGTACCGCCGGTCTGCTTCTTGTGGGTGTAGCTGTGCTCCACCTTCTTGGTGATGCGCTCACGGAACGCCACCTGCGGCGCGCCGATGTTGGCGTCGACCTTGTAGGTGCGCTTGAGGATATCGACCTTGATGTCGAGATGGAGTTCGCCCATGCCCTTGAGAATGGTCTGGCCGGACTCGTGGTCGGTCGACACGCGGAAGGACGGATCCTCCGCGGCGAGCTTGGCGAGCGCCACGCCCAGCTTCTCCTGGTCGGCCTTCGACTTCGGCTCGATCGCGATCTCGATGACCGGCTCGGGGAATTCCATCTTCTCGAGGATCACCTGCTTGTCGGGATCGCACAGCGTGTCGCCGGTGCGCGCTTCCTTCAGGCCGGCCAGCGCAACGATGTCGCCGGCATAGGCTTCCTTGATGTCCTCGCGGTTGTTCGCATGCATCAGCAGCATGCGCCCGATCCGCTCCTTCTTCTCGCGGGTCGAGTTCACGACGCCGGTGCCCGACGAGAGAATGCCCGAATAGATGCGGCAGAAGGTGATGGTGCCGACGAACGGGTCGTCCATGATCTTGAACGCGAGCAGCGCGAGCGGCTCCTTGTCGTCCGCCTTGCGCACGACTTCGTTGCCCTTGTCGTCGGTGCCCTTGATCGCGGGCACGTCGAGGGGCGATGGCAGGTAGTCGACGACGGCGTCGAGCAGCGGCTGCACGCCCTTGTTCTTGAAGGCCGAGCCGCACAGCACGGGATAGAACGCGCCGGTAAGCACGGCCTTGCGGATCAGCCTCTTCAGCGTCGCCTCGTCCGGCTCCTTGCCGTCGAGATAGGCGGCCATGGCGTCGTCGTCGAGTTCGACGGCGGCTTCCACCATCTTCTCGCGGTATTCCTTGGCCTGGTCGACGAGGTCTTCCGGAATGTCGACATAGTCGAACTTCGCGCCGAGAGCTTCATCGTTCCAGATGACGCCCTTCATCTTCACGAGGTCGACGAGACCCTTGAAGTTGTTCTCGGCGCCGATCGGAAGCTGGATCGCGACGGGCTTGGCGCCGAGGCGATCGACGATGTCGGACAGACACTTGAAGAAGTCCGCACCGATCTTGTCCATCTTGTTGGCGAAGACGATGCGCGGAACCTTGTACTTGTCGCCCTGGCGCCAGACCGTCTCGGTCTGGGGCTCGACGCCCTGGTTCGAGTCGAGCACGCAGACGGCGCCGTCGAGCACGCGGAGCGAACGCTCGACCTCGATGGTGAAGTCGACGTGGCCGGGCGTGTCGATGATGTTCAGGCGCTTGCCGGCCCAGAACGCGGTGGTCGCAGCGGAGGTGATCGTGATGCCACGCTCCTGCTCCTGCTCCATCCAGTCCATCGTCGCGGCACCTTCGTGCACTTCGCCGATCTTGTGGCTCTTGCCGGTGTAATAGAGGATGCGCTCGGTCGTCGTGGTCTTGCCGGCGTCGATATGCGCCATGATACCGAAGTTACGGTAGTCCTCGATGGCATGTTGGCGGGGCATGGGTCGTTCCTTGCGAGTCCGTTAGGTGTCGCCGTTACCAGCGATAATGCGAGAAGGCGCGGTTGGCTTCGGCCATCCGGTGCACGTCTTCGCGCTTCTTGACGGCGTTCCCCCGGTTATTCGATGCGTCCAAGAGCTCCGCCGAGAGCCGCTCGGTCATCGTCTTCTCGTTGCGCTCGCGGGCAGCGGCGATCAGCCAGCGAATGCCCAGTGCCTGCCGGCGGGTCGAGCGGACCTCGACCGGGACCTGATAGGTCGCGCCGCCGACGCGGCGGGAGCGCACCTCGATCGTCGGCATCACGTTCTCGAGCGCCTGCTCGAACACGCCGAGCGGGTTCTGCTTGGTCTTGGTTTCGATGATGCCGAACGCACCGTAGACGATGCCTTCCGCGACCGACTTCTTGCCGGCGTACATCACCGAGTTCATGAACTTGGTGACGATGATGTTCCCGAACTTCGGATCGGGAAGGACTTCGCGCTTTTCAGCAGAGTGGCGACGAGACATGGACGAGGTTCCCGCTTACTTCGGACGCTTGGCGCCGTACTTCGAACGACGCTGCTTACGGTTCTTGACGCCCTGGGTATCCAGCACGCCGCGGAGGATGTGGTAGCGCACGCCGGGCAAGTCCTTGACGCGGCCGCCGCGGATCATGACCACCGAGTGCTCCTGGAGGTTATGGCCCTCGCCGGGGATGTAGCCGATCACCTCGAAGCCATTGGTCAGGCGCACCTTGGCAACCTTACGAAGCGCCGAGTTCGGCTTCTTCGGGGTCGTCGTGTAGACGCGGGTGCAAACCCCACGCTTCTGCGGCGACTGCTGCAGCGCCGGCACCTTCTTGCGCGACTTCTGCACTTCACGCGGTTGAGCGATCAGCTGGTTGATCGTCGGCATCCTGGCCTTACCCTTTGTTCTGCCGCGGTCCCTTTCGGGCCCGCAAATTCTTCTTCCGGACTACCCGCCCGATGGGGCCGCCTGGCGCGGAAGAACCCGCGCAAAGCGAAATTGCGCCAACCGCTCCATTACCGAGCGGAAAGCGCTTCGACGCCACAGAGGACCGCAGTCTTAGGACCGATCAGCGTTGAGCCGAAGGCCGCGTACCGAGGTCATGCATCCGAGTTTGATCTCAAGAGAACGAGCTCTAGAGAACTAAAATCGCACTGGCATTGCCTAGCTATGATCGACAGCGTTTGAGCGGCATTCGTCGAGGTTGGTGCCCGCTTTATGATCCCAAAAGGATCAGGCGGGTGGCCCGTTCCGACGTTGGCGATGCTCACCGCCTGTCGTTAAGTGACGCGCTTTCTATAAGTGGGAATCACCTGAGTCAAGGCGAAACCACAGCAAGCGAAGGGCTTCTCGCGCTTAAAGAATTAGCTCGTTCGGCGCCCTCGCCGCTTCGCTGATTAGGTTCCCGCACCTCGTTCCGCCAGCCCCAAAGCTAATTTATACCCGGGCAAAATATACTTTTATGGCGCCCGCTAAGGTTTTCTTTCCTGTTCGTGCGGCAGGGTGCCGCACCGGAGCGGAGAAATACCGATGCGGTATATCGATATTGCGATCATCGGCGGGGGGATGGCCGGCTCCGCCGCCGCCGCAATGCTGGGTCGCGCCGGCGTCCAGGCCGTCCTCATCGACCCCCACACCGAGTATCCGCCCGACTTCCGGGTCGAGAAAATCAGCGGTGACGCCCAGCTCGAGCGATTCTGGCGGACCGGAATCGCAGAATCAGTGCTGCGCCGTGCCACGTTTTGCGGTGAGAACTGGATCGCGCGATTCGGCCACCTGCTCGACAAGGCGCCGAGCCGGCAGTTCGGCTTCCGCTACGAGTCCTTCGTCAACGCGATCCGCGCGGAAATCCCCGAAACGATCGAGCAGGTCTGCGCCAAGGCGCTGTCGATCGCGACGAGCCCCGACCGGCACAGGATCACGCTCTCCAATGACGAGGTCGTCTCCGCCCGCCTCGTCGTCCTCGCCAATGGCTTGAACGTCGGCCTGCGCCACCAGCTCGGCATCGAACGCGAGATCGTCAGCGCCTGCCATTCGATCTCGGTCGGATTCGACATCGTGCCGGTCGGGCGCACCTCGTTCGATTTTCCGGCGATGACGTATTTCTCCGAGCGGCCGAGCGACCGCGTCCCCTACATCTCACTGTTTCCGATCGGCACGCGGATGAGGGCAAACCTGTTCGTGTACCGCGCCTTCGACGATCCCTGGCTGCGCGATCTGCGGCAAGCGCCGATCGCGACCCTGAACGCCGCCCTGCCGCGCCTGTCGCGCATCACCGGCACTTTCGACATCGCAAGCGAGATCAGGATTCGTCCCGTTGATCTTTATGTGCACCGGGCCTGCCGCCAGGCCGGCATCGTGCTGGTTGGCGATGCCTTCGCGACCTCCTGCCCCGTCGCTGGCACCGGCGCCGACAAGGTGTTCACCGACGTCGAACGGCTCTGCGGGGTGCACATCCCGGCCTGGCTTGCGACCGAGGGCATGGATGAGGACAAGATAGCCGCCTTCTACGACGACCCGATCAAGCGGGCCTGCGATGCCTGGTCGGCGGCCAAGGCATTCGACTTCCGTGAAGTGTCGCTCGCAACGAGCCCCTACTGGACGGCGCAGCGCTGGGCGCGCTTCGTGGCCTGGTTTGCCCAAGGTGCGGTCCGGCGGGCAACGCGACTGATTGACCTCGAGCCGAACTTCCTCGGTCACTCCTCGTCGCCATCCTCCTCGTCGTCCTCGTCATCATCATCGTCGTCGCTGTCGTCGTCATCGACCTGAGCCGCGCCGCCATGCGGCTGGTGGATCTGGTCGTCCCACAGCTTGCGATAGGTGCCGTTCCTGGCGAGCAACTCGGCGTGCGAGCCGCGCTCGATGGCGCGGCCGCCTGAAATCACGATGATCTCGTCCATCTCGACGACCGAGGTCAGACGGTGAGTCGACCAGATCATGGTGCGGCCCTTGGCGACCTTCAGCAGCGTGCGGTTGATCGCAGCCTCGGTCGTCTGGTCGAGCGCCGAGGTCGCTTCGTCCAAGAGCAGCACGGATGGATTGCGGATGATCGCGCGCGCGATCGCGAGGCGCTGGCGCTGGCCGCCCGACAGCGTATCGCCGCGCTCGCCGACCGGCGTGTCGTATTTCTGCGGCAGGCTCATGATGTAGCGGTGGATCTCGGCCTTCTTCGCAGCCTCGGCCACCTCCTCGTCGGTCGCGCCCTCCTTGCCGAGCCGGATGTTCTCGCGGATCGACATGTTGAACAGCATGTTCTCCTGGAACACCACCGCCATGCTCCGGCGCAGCGAATCCAGCGTCACTTTCCGCACATCGACGCCGTCGATGGTGACGCGGCCTTCGTCGGGCACGTAGAGGCGCAGGATCAGATTGAGCAGCGTGCTCTTGCCCGAGCCGCTGGGCCCGACGATCGCGATGCTCTTGCCGACCTTGAGCTTGAGGCTGAGATTGTCCAGCACCGGCGTCTGGCTGCCTTCGTACTGGAAGGTGACATGATCGAAGGTGATGTCGTTGGTAATGCGCGGCAGATCCGGCGCGCCGGGACGATCGGCGCCCCGCGTCGGCTCATCCAGCAGTTCCTGGATATGGCGCACGGCGGCGGCCGAGGAGATCGACACCGGAATGAAGTGCATCACATGGGCGATGTTGTAGGAGACCTCCCAGAACGCGCTCTCGAAGGTGACGAAGGTGCCGATGGTGATCTGCCCCTTGGTCGCAAGATAGGCGCCGATTGCGAGCACCACGAGGTGCAGCAGCAGGACCGAGATCGTGACCGTTCGTTCCACCATGGTCGAGAGGAATGCGGCCGAGGCGATCCGGTTGCGGGTCTCGTCGTTGCGGAAGGCGAAGAAGCCGAACATCTTGCGCTGGAGGCTGAACGCCTTGATCACGGCCTGCGCCGCCACGTTCTCCTGCACCATGCCGAGCAGCCCGCTTTCGTTGAGCTTCTGCTCGTAATTCGCCTGCACCGCCTTCGGGGTGAGGATGCGCGGCCCGATCAGCGTGATCGGAAACACCAGGAGCGCAACCACGGCGAGCTGCCAGTTCAGGAACAGCAACAGGATGATGCCGGCGATCAGCTCCATGAACGGCAGTGCGGCGCTGTTGACGAATGTCTTGACCGAGCCTTCGAAGGCCGAGAGGTCGACGGAGAAGCGCGACAGGATCTCGCCGCGCTTGGTGCGGCCGAAATAGGCGGCCGGCAGGTCCTGCACATGCTCGAACAGCCGCTTGCGCACGTCGGAGATGATGCAGGCCGCGAGCCGCGCGTCCCAGCGCTCGTACCAGACCGCGACGATCGAGGTGAAGATGCCGGCGACCGCGAGCACGCCGAGGATTTTGTAGAGCGCCTGAAAATCCTCCTCGCCGAGCGCGTCGTCGATCAGGAATTTCAGGCTGAGCGGCATGATGACGTTGAACAGCGTCTCGATCAGGACGCCGAACGACACGAAGGCCAGGATCCGCTTGTAGTTGGAGAGGTAGGGCTTGACGAAGCCCAAGATGGTCGCGAGCGCGCCGGCGGCTTCGCGCGCGGTAAAGACAACGAGATCCTCGTCCTCATCGTCATCGTCGAGGTCGAGCAGTTCGTCCTCGCCCTCCTCGTCGTCTTCATCGACAGCCGCGTCCGACTTGCCGGCAGGCGCGAGCTTGTCCTTCAGCTCACCCACGTCACCGGCGGTCGCGAGCTTGGGTTTGTCCGACGAGAGAGGCCTTTGCGCCATGAAACCAACCGATGCTGACGGCCGGCATGACCGCAGAAAAATCGAGGGGAATAGCGGGGACCCGCTATGCCGTCGATTCTATGCGATCAGAATGAATTCGGCAAAACAATTGGCGAATTCGTCTGTCCTGGTTCTTCCGCGTCACAAGCACTCCCTCCCTCATCCGGAGGAGCCCGCGCAGCGGGCGTCTCGAAGGATGGTTACGGGCGAGATACGGGCCTTCATGGTTCGCCCGGCGATGCGCAGCATCGTCCGGAGATGCGCGTTCCGCGCTCCTCACCATGAGGGGCCTGTAACACAACAAGACTAGTCGTCGTCCTCGACCTTGTCGAAGAAGGAATAGCGCAAGCTGTCGGCGTCAGCGTACCACTGCCCCGGCCCCTTGTTGGCGGCGAGCGTCGTCGCCCACAGCGCATCGGTGCAGTCGTTGCGATGCATCGACAGGTCGAACCCGTTGCCGAAGAACAATTCCGACCATTCCCACCAGGTACCGAGCTTCTTGACCCCGCGCAGGAGGTCGTAGCGGTCGATCAGGCCAGGCGCCATGTCGGAGGTGATCGAGCCGAACACGAGGCCCGTCTTGACCACGCGGTTCAATTCCCTGATCGCGCGGACGACCTGCTTCTCGGAGACGTGGCAGAGGCTGGTCTCGAACACGAAATCGAACGCGCCGTCCTTGAACGGCAGGTCCGCGATCGATCCGAGCTTGTTGTACTTCTTGAGCGCCTTCGGCGTCCTGGCGTGGATGGTGCGGTTGTTCTCGATGCCGAAGGCGTCGATCCCGCGCTCGCGCAGCGCGCCGACGAGTTCGCCGCTGGCAGAGCCGGCCACCAGCAGCTTGGCGCCCTTCGCCTTGCCCCAGACGATGCCGATGAGCTTCGTCAGATAGTCTGGGTCGGTGAACTGGCGCCACGCTTCGCCATAGGGGCCCTGACCGCGATAATTGTCGAAATAGTCGCGGTCGATCTTGTCGGACAGCGGTGTCTCGCTCTGGCTGCGCGCGCGGCGCAGGCGCATCATCTCGGTCAGGATGATGTCGGTCGCAGCGTCCGAGGAGTCGAGCAGACCGTTCAGCGTCGAATCGAACAGATAGTCGCCGACCACGACGATGCCGGGATGCTCCTTCGGTTCCGGCCGGTGATTGGTCATGACGTCGCGCACGGGCAAACCGCCCGGCAACGCGTTCACCGAAGACAGCCAGCGGTGGATCTTGCCCTCCATGAAATGCGCACGCGCATCGCCGAGCGCAGCCGGCAGCGATTTCAGCGCGGCGTCGATCAACTCCTGATCGGAGAGATTGGCAAAGGCCAGCGCATCGGAGCCCGGAATGAGCCAGTTCAACACGCCGTGCTTGCCGACGTCGTGGCGGGCGCCCTCATTGTAGACGCAGCAGCCGCCGAAGGCTTCGGACATGAACCAGGCGCCGGGGATCTTGTCGCCCCAGAACGGGGTATCGAACAGGATCGAGACGCGCAGGTAATGCGCGGGACGGTCGAAATAGGAGACGTGCTTGACCATCGACTTGCGGAGCTGCTCGCCTTCCCAGCCGAGCGTGGCGAGCCAGGAATGCGGCAGGCAGACCAGCACGAGGTCGAAGTCGCGCGTCTCCGGCCCCTTGCCGTTCATCATCTTGAGTTGGTAGCGCCCGGTCGGCGCCTTGCCGACGGCGAGCACGCGATGATTGAGCTGGATGTCGGCGTTGACCTCCGACTGGAGACACTCGACGAGCTGCTCGTTGCCGTTCTGGATGGAATAGAGGCCGATATAGCCGTCGATATCCATCAGGTAATTCTTGAGTGCGTTGAGGCCGTTGGTGTTGTGGCTCTCGGTCGCGATGTCGGAGCGCGCCATCACCTTGAAGAAGCGTTTTGCCGTTTCGTCCTCGACCTCCTCGTCGAGTACCTGTTCGGCGGTCTTGTAGGCCCAGGGGTTCTCGTTGTCGTGCGCGCCGACGCCTTCGTAATACTCGATCGGCGACATCGCCTCTGCGCAGCGCTCGCGGAACGCCTCGATTGCGGCCGCGGTCTTGGCGCCGTACTTGCGGCGCATGCCGGTCACGTCGTTCAGGAGTTCGCCGCCGAACTGGACCTGCTCGGCGTCCATCGGAATGGTCTGAAGCCCGAAATGCTGGATCAGTTCCCGCAATGGATCCGGGCCGGTCATCGAGTAATCGTAGATCTCGGCAACGCCCGCCTCGTACATCGCAGGCGCCGAATCGAATTTGCGCGTGACGATCTTGCCGCCGAGCCGATCGGAGGCCTCATAGATGGTGATGCGGCAGAGATCGCCGAGTTTGCGCTTCAGATACCAGGCGCTCATCAGCCCGCCGGGGCCGCCGCCTACGATTGCGAGGTCAAGCATGTCAGTTCCGTGGTCTCCGGCCGCCCCCCGTGTCGGGACCACCGGTCTAAGCTCTCTTAACAGAAGCGCTTTTTTGGCTGAAGGAAAGATGAACAAACGTCGTCCCTGCACCGCAGCAAGGAAACAAAGCAGCAAAAAGGCCGGCAAAAGCCGGCCTTTTCATTGTCACCAGTAATCGTACGGATGAACCATCATTCCGCAGGGGGCAGCGCCACCGGCTCCGCTTCCGGCGCCGGCGAGACGACCGAGGTCTGCTTCTCGCGCTCGTCGAGGATCAGCTTGTCGCGCTTCATGGCGACTTCGCGGATCTTGGCCATGGAGGCGCCGGTGCCCGCCGGGATCAGCCGGCCGACGATGACGTTCTCCTTGAGACCCTCGAGCGGGTCGACCTTGCCGTTGACCGCCGCCTCCGTGAGGACGCGGGTGGTCTCCTGGAACGAGGCCGCCGAGAAGAACGAGCGGGTCTGGAGGCTCGCCTTGGTGATGCCGAGCAGAACAGGCGTTCCCGTGGCGGGCTTCTTGCCCTCTTCCTTGGCCTTCTCGTTGAGCGCGTCGAACTCGATCTTGTCGACCTGCTCGCCGGAGATCATGTCGGTCTCGCCCTGATCGGTGACTTCCACCTTCTGGAGCATCTGACGGACAATCACCTCGATGTGCTTGTCGTTGATGAGCACGCCCTGGAGCCGGTAGACCTCCTGGATCTCGTTGACCAGATAGGCCGCGAGCTCCTCGATGCCCTTGACCGCCAGGATGTCGTGCGGCGCCGGGTTGCCTTCCACGATGAAGTCGCCCTTTTCGACGACGTCACCGTCCTGAAGGTGGATGTGCTTGCCCTTCGGGATCAGGTACTCGCGCGGCTCGTCGGTCTTGTCCATCGGCTCGATCGAGATGCGACGCTTGTTTTTGTAGTCGCGACCGAACCGAATGGTGCCCGCGATTTCGGCGATGATCGCCGCATCCTTCGGACGCCGTGCCTCGAACAGTTCCGCCACCCGCGGCAGACCGCCGGTGATGTCACGCGTCTTGGCACTTTCGGTCGAGACACGGGCGAGGATGTCGCCCGGCGCAACCTTGGCTCCGATATCGACCGAGAGAATGGCGTCGACCGACAGCATGTAGCGGGCATCGCCGCCACGGGCGAGCTTGAGCACCTTGCCGTCCTTGCCCTTGATCACGATGGCCGGACGCAGGTCCGAACCGCCGCGCGTCGAGCGCCAGTCGATGACCACACGCTTGGCGATACCGGTGGCCTCGTCCAGCGTTTCCGAGATCGACTGACCCTCGACCAGATCCTCGAAGCCGATGGTGCCTTCCACCTCGGTGAGGAGCGGACGGGTGTAGGGATCCCACTCGACGATGCGCTGGCCGCGCTTGACGTTGTCGCCCTCGTCGACGTGCAGACGCGAGCCGTACTGAATACGGTGCGTCGCACGCTCGGTGCCGTCGGCATCGACGATCGCCACCACCATGTTGCGGACCATTGCGATCAGGTGACCTTCGCTGTTGCGGGCGATGGCCTTGTTCCTGATCACGATCTTGCCGTCGAAGTTGGATTCGACGAACGACTGCTCGTTGAGCTGCGCCGCACCACCGATGTGGAAGGTGCGCATGGTAAGCTGGGTGCCCGGCTCACCGATCGACTGCGCCGCGATGACGCCGACCGCTTCACCGTGGTTGACCGGCGTGCCGCGGGCGAGGTCGCGGCCGTAGCACTTGCCGCAGATGCCGTTGACGAGTTCGCAGGTCAATGCCGAGCGGATCTTCACCTCCTGCACACCACCCTGCTGGATGGCATCCAGATGGCTCTCTTCCATCAGCGTACCGCGCTTGATGATCACCTTGCCCGAGCCGTCACGCACGTCTTCGCAGGCCACGCGGCCCAGGATGCGCGAGCCGAGCGAAGCCACCACCGTGCCGGCGTCGACGATGGCGCGCATCTTGATGCCGAGCTTGGTGCCGCAGTCGTCCTGCGTGATGATGCAGTCCTGCGCGACGTCGACCAGACGGCGGGTCAGGTAGCCGGAGTTCGCGGTCTTCAACGCGGTGTCCGCGAGGCCCTTGCGGGCGCCGTGGGTCGAGTTGAAGTACTCGAGCACCGAGAGGCCTTCCTTGAAGTTCGAGATGATCGGCGTCTCGATGATCTCGCCCGACGGCTTGGCCATCAGGCCGCGCATGCCGGCGAGCTGGCGCATCTGGGCCGGCGAACCACGCGCGCCGGAGTGGGCCATCATGTAGATCGAGTTGATGTCGGCATCCGCTCCGCTGGCCGTCTTCTTGGTCGCGGAGATCTCCTTCATCATCGCCTTGGCGATTTCTTCGGTCGCCTTCGACCAGGCATCGACGACCTTGTTATACTTCTCGCCATGGGTGATCAGACCGTCATTGTACTGCTGCTCGAAATCCTTCGCCAGCGTACGGGTGGTGTCGACGATCTTCCACTTGCCGTGCGGCACGACCATGTCGTCCTTGCCGAACGAGATGCCGGCCTTGAACGCGTTGTAGAAGCCGAGCGCCATGATGCGGTCGCAGAAGATCACCGTCTCCTTCTGGCCGCAGTGGCGATAGACCTGGTCGATGACGCCGGAGATCTCGCGCTTGGTCATCAGCTTGTTGATGATGTCGTACGAGATCTTCGAGCTCTTCGGCAGCACGTTGCCGAGCATGATGCGGCCGGGCGTGGTCTCGATCCAGCGGCGGGCCGGCTTGCCGTCCTCGCCGATGCCTTCCCACCGGTACTTGATCTTGGTGTGGAGGTGGATGACCTTCGAATGCAGCGCGTGCTCGAGCTCGGCCATCTCGCCGAACACCTTGCCCTCGCCGGGCATGCCTTCGCGCAGGATCGAGAGGTAATAGAGACCGAGCACGATATCCTGCGACGGCACGATGATCGGCTGGCCGTTCGCCGGATGCAGGATGTTGTTGGTCGACATCATCAGGACGCGCGCTTCGAGCTGCGCTTCCAGCGACAGCGGAACGTGCACGGCCATCTGGTCGCCGTCGAAGTCGGCGTTGAACGCGGCGCAGACCAGCGGGTGGAGCTGGATCGCCTTACCCTCGATCAGCACGGGCTCGAACGCCTGAATGCCGAGGCGGTGCAGCGTCGGCGCGCGGTTGAGCAGCACCGGATGCTCGCGGATCACCTCGTCCAGGATGTCCCAGACCTCGGGCCGCTCCTTCTCGACCAGCTTCTTCGCCTGCTTGACGGTGGTGGACAGGCCCTTGGCGTCAAGCCGCGAATAGATGAACGGCTTGAACAGCTCGAGCGCCATCTTCTTCGGCAGACCGCACTGATGCAGGCGCAGCTCGGGACCGACCACGATCACCGAACGGCCCGAATAGTCGACGCGCTTGCCGAGCAGGTTCTGGCGGAAGCGGCCCTGCTTGCCCTTGAGCATGTCGGCGAGCGACTTCAGCGGACGCTTGTTGGCGCCGGTGATGACGCGGCCGCGGCGGCCGTTGTCGAACAGCGCGTCGACGGCCTCCTGAAGCATGCGCTTTTCGTTGCGGATGATGATGTCAGGCGCGCGCAGCTCCATCAGCCGCTTCAGGCGGTTGTTGCGGTTGATGACGCGGCGGTAGAGGTCGTTGAGGTCCGAGGTCGCGAAGCGGCCGCCGTCGAGCGGCACCAGCGGGCGCAGGTCCGGTGGGATCACCGGAACGACCGTGAGGATCATCCATTCCGGCTTGTTGCCGGAGTGACGGAACGCTTCGACGATCTTCAGGCGCTTGGCGAGCTTCTTGTGCTTGATGTCGGAGTCGGTCTCGGCCATCTCGGCACGCAAGCTGACCTCGAGCTTCTCGAGCTCCATCCCCTTGAGCAGCTCGCGGATCGCCTCGGCGCCGATCATGGCGGTGAAGGAGTCCTGGCCGTACTCGTCCTGCGCCTTCAGATACTCGTCTTCCGACAGCAGCTGACGGTCCTTCAGGGCGGTGAGGCCGGGTTCCAGCACGACGTAATATTCGAAGTAGAGGATCCGCTCGAGATCCTTCAGCGTCATGTCGAGCAGGAGGCCGATGCGCGAGGGCAGCGACTTCAGGAACCAGATGTGGGCGACGGGCGCGGCGAGCTCGATGTGGCCCATGCGCTCGCGCCGGACGCGCGACAGCGTGACCTCGACCGAGCACTTCTCGCAGATGATGCCCTTGTACTTCATGCGCTTGTACTTGCCGCACAAGCACTCGTAATCCTTGATCGGCCCGAAGATGCGCGCGCAGAACAGGCCGTCGCGCTCGGGCTTGAAGGTCCGGTAGTTGATGGTCTCCGGCTTCTTGATCTCGCCGTAGGACCAGGACAGAATCTTCTCTGGAGACGCGATCGAGATCCGGATCTGGTCGAAGACCTGAGCCGGCGTCGTCGGGTTAAAAAGATTCATAATCTCTTGGTTCATCGTCTTCTCCTCGCGTGCCGGTCGAGGCCGGCAGCAAATTCGAAAATCTCAATTCGCGGAGCGCCCTGCCCTCACCGCGCGGGACAAGACGCCGATGCCCGGCCTTTTCGGCCGGGCATGAAGAGTCGCGTTACTCGGCCGCCTCGGAGGTCGGCGCCGGTCCCATCTTGGAATTGTGCAGGTCGACGTTGAGGCCGAGCGAGCGCATTTCCTTGACCAGGACGTTGAAGGACTCCGGAATACCGGCCTCGAACGTGTCGTCGCCGCGCACGATCGCCTCGTACACCTTGGTGCGGCCGGCGACGTCGTCCGATTTCACGGTCAGCATTTCCTGGAGCGTGTAGGCCGCGCCGTAAGCTTCGAGCGCCCAAACCTCCATTTCGCCGAAACGCTGGCCGCCGAACTGCGCCTTGCCGCCCAGCGGCTGCTGGGTGACGAGCGAGTACGGACCGATCGAACGCGCGTGGATCTTGTCGTCGACGAGGTGGTGCAGCTTGAGCATGTAAATGTAGCCCACCGTCACCTTGCGATCGAAGGGATCGCCGGTACGGCCGTCATAGACGGTCGACTGGCCCGAAGCGTCCAGACCGGCGAGCTTAAGCATCTCCTCGATGTCGGCTTCCTTGGCACCGTCGAACACCGGCGTCGCGATCGGCACGCCGTGGCTCAGGTTGCGGCCGAGTTCGATCAGCTCATTGTCGTTGAGCGTCTTGATCGTCTCGTCCTCGCCGTAGATCTTCTTCAGCGTCTCCTTCAGCGGCTTCATGTCCTGCTTCGACAGATAGGCATCGACCGTCTGGCCAATGCGCTTGCCGAGGCCGGCGCAAGCCCAGCCGAGATGCGTCTCGAGGATCTGCCCGACGTTCATGCGCGAGGGCACGCCGAGCGGATTGAGCACGATGTCGGCATGGGTGCCGTCCTCGAGGAACGGCATGTCCTCGATCGGCACGATCTTCGACACCACGCCCTTGTTGCCGTGGCGGCCGGCCATCTTGTCGCCGGGCTGGATCTTGCGCTTCACCGCGACGAAGACCTTGACCATCTTCATCACGCCGGGCGGCAGCTCGTCGCCGCGCTGCAGCTTCTCGACCTTGTCGAGGAAGCGCTGTTCAAGCCCCTTCTTCGACTCGTCGTACTGCTTCCGCATGGCCTCGATCTCGGCCATCAGCTTGTCGTTGGGCGAGGCGAACAGCCACCACTGCGACTTCGGATACTCCTCGAGCACCGCACGGGTGATCTTGGTGTCCTTCTTGAAGCCCTTGGGGCCCGCGATGCCCTGCCGTCCTTCGAGAAGGTCGGCGAGACGGCTGTAGACGTTGCGGTCGAGGATCGCCTGCTCGTCGTCACGGTCCTTGGCGAGACGCTCGATCTCTTCCCGCTCGATCGCCAGCGCACGCTCGTCCTTGTCGACGCCGTGGCGGTTGAACACGCGCACTTCCACGATCGTGCCCTGCACGCCAGGGGGCACGCGGAGCGAGGTATCGCGAACGTCGGAGGCCTTCTCGCCGAAGATGGCGCGCAGAAGCTTTTCTTCCGGCGTCATCGGGCTCTCGCCCTTCGGAGTGATCTTGCCGACCAGGATGTCGCCGGCGCGCACTTCCGCGCCGATGTAGACGATACCGGCTTCGTCGAGGTTCTTCAGCGCTTCTTCCGAGACGTTCGGAATGTCGCGGGTGATTTCCTCAGGTCCGAGCTTGGTGTCGCGGGCCATCACCTCGAACTCCTCGATGTGGATCGAGGTGAAGACGTCGTCCTTCACGATCCGCTCGGAGAGCAGGATCGAGTCTTCGAAGTTGTAGCCGTTCCACGGCATGAACGCGACCAGCACGTTGCGGCCCAGCGCGAGCTCGCCGAGATCGGTCGACGGACCGTCGGCGATGATGTCGCCCTTCTTGACGATGTCGCCGACCTTCACCAGCGGACGCTGGTTGATGCAGGTCGACTGGTTGGAGCGCTGGTACTTCATCAGACGGTAGATATCGACGCCCGACTTGGTCGGATCGAGATCTTCCGTCGCGCGGATGACGACGCGGGTCGCGTCGATCTGGTCAATCACGCCCGAGCGGCGCGCCGCGATCGCAGCACCCGAGTCACGCGCAACCACGCCTTCCATGCCGGTGCCGACGAACGGCGCCTCGGCACGAACCAGCGGCACCGCCTGGCGCTGCATGTTCGAGCCCATCAGCGCGCGGTTGGCGTCGTCGTTCTCGAGGAACGGGATCAGGGCAGCGGCGACCGAAACGAGCTGCTTCGGCGACACGTCCATGTAGTCGACCTTGTCCGGCGTCACCGGCAGAACTTCGCCGGCGTGACGGCAGACCACGAGGTCCTCGGTGAAGCGGCCCTTGGCGTCGAGCGGCACGTTGGCCTGCGCGACGGTGTAGCGACCCTCCTCCATCGCCGAGAGGTATACCACCTCGTCGGTGACACGGCCGTCCTTCACCTTGCGATAAGGCGTCTCGACGAAGCCGTACTTGTTCACGCGCGCGAAGGTCGCGAGCGAGTTGATCAGGCCGATGTTCGGACCTTCCGGCGTCTCGATCGGGCAGATGCGGCCGTAATGCGTCGGATGCACGTCGCGCACCTCGAAGCCGGCGCGCTCGCGGGTCAGACCGCCCGGTCCAAGCGCCGAGAGACGGCGCTTGTGGGTGATCTCCGACAGCGGGTTGGTCTGGTCCATGAACTGCGAGAGCTGCGAGGAGCCGAAGAACTCGCGCACGGCGGCGGCCGCCGGCTTGGCGTTAATCAGGTCCTGCGGCATGACCGTGTCGATGTCGACCGAGGACATGCGCTCCTTGATCGCACGCTCCATGCGGAGCAGACCGATGCGGTACTGGTTCTCCATGAGCTCGCCGACCGAGCGCACACGGCGATTGCCGAGGTGGTCGATGTCGTCGATCTCGCCCTTGCCGTCGCGCAGGTCCACCAGCGTCTTGATGACGGAGAGGATGTCTTCCTTGCGCAGCGTGCGCTGGGTGTCGGGCGCATCGAGGTCGAGGCGCATGTTCATCTTGACGCGGCCGACCGCCGAGAGGTCGTAACGCTCGGCGTCGAAGAACAGCGACTGGAACATGGCCTGCGCCGATTCCAGCGTCGGCGGCTCGCCCGGACGCATCACGCGGTAGATGTCGAACAGCGCGTCCTCGCGCGTCATGTTCTTGTCGGCCGAGAGCGTGTTGCGGATGTAGGCGCCGACATTGACGTGGTCGATGTCGAGCAGCGGCAGCTCCTTGTAGCCGTGCTCGTTGAGGGCCTTCATCAGCTTGTCGGTGATTTCCTCACCGGCCTCCGCATGGATCTCGCCGGTCTTCGGATTGACGAGGTCCTCGGCGACGTAGTTGCCGACCAGCTCCTCATCGGCCATGCGCAGCGCCTTCAGCCCCTTCTCCTGGAGCTGGCGGGCGGCGCGCACGGTGAGCTTCTTGCCCGCCTCGAGCACGACCTTGCCGGTGTCGGCGTCGATCAGGTCCGAGGTCGTGGAATAGCCGCGGAAACGGTTGGCGTCGAACGGAACGCGCCAGCCTTCCTTGGTCCGCTTGTAGAGGATGCGCTTGTAGAAGGTGTTGAGGATCTCCTCGCCGTCGAGTCCGAGCGCGAACATCAGCGACGTCACCGGAATCTTGCGGCGACGATCGATACGCGCATAGACGATGTCCTTGGCGTCGAACTCGATGTCGAGCCAGGAGCCGCGATACGGGATCACGCGAGCGGCGAACAGCAGCTTGCCCGAGGAGTGGGTCTTGCCCTTGTCGTGGTCGAAGAACACGCCGGGCGAACGGTGCATCTGGGAGACGATGACGCGCTCAGTGCCGTTGACGATGAAGGTGCCGTTCATCGTCATGAGCGGGATGTCGCCCATGTAGACGTCCTGCTCCTTGATGTCCTTGACCGACTTCGCACCGGTTTCCTCGTCGATATCGAACACGATGAGGCGCAGCGTCACCTTGAGGGGCGCAGCGAAGGTCATGCCGCGCTGGCGGCACTCGTCGACGTCGTATTTCGGCGGCTCGAACTCGTAGCGAACGAATTCGAGCATCGAGGTGCCGGAGAAGTCCGAGATCGGGAACACCGAGCGGAACACCGCCTGCAAGCCCTCATCCGGCCGCCCGCCCGTGGGTTCGTCGACCATCAGGAACTGGTCATAGGACGCCTTCTGAACCTCGATGAGGTTCGGCATCTCGGCGACTTCCTTGATGTGTCCGAAAAACTTGCGAACGCGTTTGCGACCGGTGAATGTCTGCTGCGCCATCGTGGCCTCTCATTTCGGCGCCCGCTCTGGGCGCGCCTTCCGGGACACGGCTGCCACCGCTCCCCGGGTTGAATTTTTCGAACCCGTTTTGAGGATCGGAAACCCAATCTCGGACCGCCAAAGTCCTGAACTGTTCTTCAGATCTTCAAAACGCAAAACGACGCGCGGGGCGCAAAGGCGCACCCGCCCGTCACAACGATTGTCTTCACGGACTGCAAAAGCCCGAAATAGCCTGCTCTCCCAACGGCTTGCGGGAAACTCCGCCTTCCACGCCTACCGTGCTTTCGTGCTGTCGACCCGATATGGGGCGACAATAGTGGAGATTCGAGGGGTAAGCCCTCAAATCCCCACACTTTTTCGTGTTCGGCCTGCGTCGGGATGTCCCGTCGCACGCCTTTTGCATTCGACCCGCCTGCCGTGACCGGAACCGGCCATCGGCCTCGCGGGCCAAGATCCCGGGCTCGCCCGGGATCCCGCTCCAGCAAGCTGCGCTTACTTGAGCTCGACCTTCGCGCCCGCCTTTTCGAGCTGGGCCTTGATCTTGTCGGCTTCTTCCTTGTTCACGCCTTCCTTGACCGGCTTCGGCGCGCCCTCGACGAGGTCCTTCGCCTCCTTCAGGCCCAGGCCGGTGATGGCGCGGACTTCCTTGATGACCTCGATCTTCTTGTCGCCGGAAGCAGCGAGAACGACCGTGAACTCGGTCTTCTCTTCGGCCGGAGCGGCGGCAGCGCCACCGGCAGCCGGGCCGGCCACCGCGACGGCGGCAGCGGCGGACACGCCCCACTTCTCTTCGAGGAGCTTGGCGAGCTCAGCGGCTTCGAGCACGGTGAGGCTCGAGAGGTCGTCAACGATCTTCTGCAAGTCAGCCATTGTTCTGTTTCCTTAAGTGTAAGTCTGGTTCGGGTTTGAGTTTTGCGAAGGGCGTCAGGCCGCTTCGCCCTTTGAGGCATGAGCCTGAATGACGCGTGCGAGCTTGCCCGCCGGCGCATTCGCGAGCTGGGCGAGCTTGGTCGCCGGAGCCACGATGAGGCCGACGATCTTGCCGCGCAGTTCGTCAAGCGACGGCAGCGAGGCAAGCGCCTTCACGCCGTCGACATTCAGGACGGTCTTGCCCATCGAGCCGCCGATGATGACGAACTTTTCGTTCGCCTTGGCGAAGTCGATGGCGACCTTCGGCGCCGCTACCGGATCGTTCGAAGTCGCGATCACGGTCGGCCCCTTCAGCATGGGGCCGATGGCAACGACGTCAGTGCCTTCAAGAGCAATTTTGGCGAGACGGTTCTTCGAGACCTTCACCGAGGCGCCAGCCTGCTTCATCTGCATGCGCAGCTTCTGCATCTGGGCGACAGTGAGGCCGGAATATTGAGCAACGACCGCGACGCTCGTGGTCTTGAAGACCTCATTGAGCTGTTCGACCGCTTCCTTTTTTGCCGCTCGTTCCACAGCAAGCTCTCTCCGGTTGGCGGTCGTCGCGCGAAAGGCGGGACCGCCGGGTTGCACCCATCGTCCCACCCAAACCTGAACCTCTGGGTCAAAACCCTTCGGACACGCCGGGCAAGACGACAATTCAAAGCCTGCCCTCCCGGAACCCTTGTGAGGCCCACGGGGTGTCGAGGTCCGAACCAAACCCATTCCGAGCCGCCCAAGGGGTGGCTGCGAAGTGAAATCCGGTCTTCACCCGTCTATGCAGGCCATGCGATTAAGCCGTTGGGAAATCGGGATTTCCCGCGGGCGCCTGCAGTCTTGGACAGGACAAGGCCCGCCGGCATGCCGGTTGACCTCTGCCCGCATTCCACCAACGTGATGAGGTCTCTTTCCTTTTCGGGCAAATCCTCGCGGACGTCCTGAGAAGGAATGATCTCCTATCGTGCCGGGTTTTCGGAATGCGTGCACGGACGCGCCCGCTACGGCCAGCACGTCCGGAGGCGGTTCTTTAACCGCTCTTGACGGCCTTGCCAAGAGCAAAATTCACACCAGTTCCAATTGATTGCCCGGGAACCTTGACGCGACGGCGAAAGGGCTGACTCAGGACGTTTTGACTGCATAAGGCAGCGGCCGCCCTGCAAAGAACGCGGTCAGGTTCGCAAGCACGCAGTCCTGCATCGCGACGTGCGATTCCAGGGTGTGGCCGCCGATATGCGGGGCGAGGACCACGTTGGGCAGCGCGGTCAGCGCATCCGGCGCGTGCGGCTCCGTCGCATAGACGTCGAGGCCGGCGCCGGCGATCGCCTTGTCGGTCAGCGCTGCAACGAGGGCCTTCTCGTCGATCACCGAGCCGCGCGAGATATTGACGACATATCCATCCTCGCCCAACCGCTTGAGGATGTCGGCGTTGACGGCGTGATGGGTCTCGGCGCCGGCGCGGACCGCAACCATGAGCACGCTGCACCAGTCGGCGAGCGCCTCCAGCGTGGGGAAATATTGATAGGGCACGTCGTGGCGCGAGCGGCTGAAATAACCGACCTCGCTCTCGAACGCCGCACAGCGCGCGGCGATCTTGCGGCCGATCTCGCCCATGCCGTAGACGCCGATGCGGCGGCCGGGCATGCCCGCCTGCGGCCGCATCATCGGCGAAGGTTTTGACGCGGCCCAATCGCCGCTGCGGACGTATTGATCCGCAACCAGGATCCGGCGGGTGGCGGCGAGCATCAAGGTCATCGCGATATCGGCGACCGAGGCCGCATTGGCTCCCGGGCTATGGCCGACCGCGATGTTGCGCGCAGCGGCAGTCTTCAGGTCGACGCCGTCATAGCCGGTGCCGTAGCAGACGATTGCCCCGAGCTTCGGGAAGAGATCCATTGCGCCTGCGCCGAGTGGTGTGCCGCCGCCCGTGAGCAGCGCGCGGACGTCACCTAACTTGTCGCTTGAAAACACCTCCTGCGCCGGCTTGCCGGCGGTGTCGAGCAATTCAAACCGCTCGGCGAAGCGCGCCATCATCGTCTTCGGGAAGCGCGAGTAGATCAGGACCTTGTCCGCCATTGTTATTGTTTCCCGTGAACGACCTCACAAACGGAAGGGGCGGAATCGGTTGCCCAATTCCGCCCCTGTCCGCATCTGTTGATCTATTGCCTTAGCCGAGGATCGTGCCCGGCTCGACCTTCACGCCCGGGCCCATGGTCGAGGACACCGCGACGCGCTGGATGTAGGTGCCCTTGGAGCCTGCCGGCTTCGCCTTGGAGACCGCATCCGCGAGCGCCTTGACGTTCTCGACCAGTTTCTCCTCGGAGAACGAGGCCTTGCCGACGCCGGCCTGCACGATGCCGGCCTTCTCAACGCGGAACTCGACCGAACCGCCCTTGGCGCCCTTGACGGCGCTGGTGACGTCCATGGTCACGGTGCCGATCTTCGGGTTCGGCATCAGGCCGCGCGGGCCGAGCACCTTACCGAGACGGCCGACCAGCGGCATCATGTCGGGGGTCGCGATACAACGGTCGAAGTCGATGGTGCCGTTCTGCACCTTCTCGACCAGGTCCTCGGCGCCGACGACGTCGGCACCCGCGGCCTTGGCTTCGTCCGCCTTGGCGCCGCGCGCGAACACGCCGACGCGCAGGGTGCGGCCGGTGCCGTTCGGCAGGTTCACGACGCCACGGACCATCTGGTCGGCGTGACGGGGATCGACGCCGAGATTGATCGCGATCTCGATCGTCTCGTCGAACTTCGACTTCGCGCGCTCCTTGACCATCTTGATGGCGTCCGCGAGCGGATAGAGCTTCTCGCGATCAACGCCCTCGCGGGCCTTCCTCAAACGCTTTCCGATTGCCATGGCCCGTTACCCCGCAACTTCCAGACCCATCGAACGGGCGGAGCCCTCGACCATCTTCATGGCCGATTCAATGGTATCGCAATTCAGGTCCTTCATCTTCTTCTCGGCGATCTCGCGCACCTGCGCCTTGGTCACCTTGCCGGCCTTGTCACGGCCCGGCGCCTTCGAGCCAGACTGGATCTTGGCAGCCTGCTTGAGGAAGTAGGACATCGGCGGCGTCTTCATCTCGAAGGTGAAGGAACGGTCCGCATAGATGGTGATGATCACCGGGATCGGGGTGTTCTTCTCTTCCTTCTGGGTCTGGGCGTTGAACGCCTTGCAGAACTCCATGATGTTGAGACCGCGCTGACCAAGCGCGGGACCGATCGGGGGCGAGGGATTCGCCGCACCGGCCGGGACCTGAAGCTTCAGGTATCCGGTCACTTTCTTTGCCATGTATCACTCCTGTTGTGCCGGCCCGAAGGCTGGCGGTTTCAGGTTCGTGGTCGGGATCGTTAGCGGCTGGCGACCGCCACTCTCCTCCCACGGCCTCTCAAATGCGCGAGGCCAAGGCCTCACGCGTACCCGGTCAGACCTTCTCGACCTGACCGAATTCCAGTTCCACCGGCGTTGCGCGGCCGAAGATCGACACCGCGACCTTCACGCGCGAGCGCGCCTCGTCGATTTCCTCGACGACACCGGAGAACGATGCGAACGGGCCATCGGCCACGCGCACGTTCTCGCCGATCTCAAACGACACCGACGCCTTCGGCCGCTCCACGCCCTCCTGCACCTGGTGCAGGATGCGCATCGCCTCGGCTTCCGAGATCGGCATCGGCTTGTTTTCCGCGCCCAGGAAGCCCGTGACCTTCGGGGTGTTCTTGATCAGATGAAACGCCTCGTCGGTCAGCTTCATCTTCACCAGCACGTAGCCCGGGAAGAACTTGCGCTCGGCGTCGATCTTGCGGCCGCGGCGCACTTCCGTGACCTTCTCGGTCGGCACCAGCACCTGCTCGAAGAGTTCCTCGAGGTTGCGCTGTTTGGCCTGCTCGCGGATCGATTCGGCGACTTTCTTCTCGAAGTTCGAGTACGCGTGGACGATGTACCAGCGCTTGTCGGACGATTGAGTTGCTGCGGCTGTTGCCATCAGTGAATGCCCAAAAGAAGGGTGACGAGGTAACGGATGATCTGGTCGGCGGCGAAGAAGAAGATCGACGCCAGGGCAACCATGACGAACACCATGATCGTGGTGATCGTGGTCTCGCGACGGGTCGGCCAGGTGACCTTCGCGGTCTCCGAGCGCACTTCCTGCAAGAACTTGAACGGGCTGACTGCCATCGTTGATGTCCAACGTCCGACGTGAGACGAGAAAAAGATTTAAAGGGATCCGAACAGCCGCCGTCTGCCCAACCCTCTTCGCTTGAAGGATGAGCCGGAAACCGGGCTCGATTGTTCGGGGATTTCAAGGCCGCGCCGGAAATCCGCGTCTAACGGGCCGGCTGCAGGTGGCGGGTATCTACTGCGGATGGGGCCAAAGGTCAAGGTGCGGGCAGCCCGTCCCGTCAGGCCCTATTCCCGGGCAGCCGTACGAGAGCCGATCAGGATCAAGGGCTTATCGGCCCGGGATGAAGCTCCGCCGGAGCTTCGAACCGGCTCTCGCAAGGGCGACACCAAGGGGTGGGCATGAACCCTTTAGGAGGCGACCTGCTGAAGCCCATTGCCGCGTTGACGACCCTGATTGCCACCACCGCGCTGACAATTGCCGCTGCGATTACCGCCGTGACCGCCCTTCTCGCGCTGGCCGCGCCCGCTGTCCATGCCGCCGGCCTGTCGCCGAATCTCAGCATCCACACCACCGGTGTGAACACCACGACACTGGCGCCGGGCCGCACATACAATGGCTACCCGTCGTCCTACGCCGCCCCGCCCGCCCATGGCGCGCCGCGTCCCTCACGGGGCTCGGTCACCTTCAGCGCGAACGGCCAGTTCGACGATTCCACCGGCAACCTCAATCCTGGCAGCGGCGGCGGTTCGGGCACGCCGACGGTCAAGAAGCCCAATTTGCAATGATTGGACTTGCCCCGCTTCACATCTGATTCTGTTGGATTTGGCTGGCAGACTTAGCTGGCAGGAGTGGCAGGGCTCGAACCTGCGACCCCCGGTTTTGGAGACCGGTGCTCTACCAATTGAGCTACACTCCTACAGACCCGCGTCGCCGCAGGTCAGGGCCGCTTTCAAGCACAGGGGGCGGCCGGTTTGCAAGGGAGAAGCGCAGGCGAGGCGCTTGTTCACACCGCGACTTCCGGGCCACAGTTCATCCTGAACCAGAACAACAACCCGGGAGTGACAATGAGCGCTCAAACCGCCTCGAAGCCGAAAATTGCGACACCGACCCCGCCTTTGCCCGAGGCCAGACCCGAAACGCTGGGCCTGTCGCGCTCCCGCCTCCAGGCGATGTCGGATGCCTTCAAGCGCGAAATCGACAAGGGAACCGTTCCCGGCGTGACCGTGCTGGTGGCCCGCCGCGGCCAGGTCGGCTGGTTCGAGGCGCTCGGCCGGCAGAGCCCGGCGGCTCCGGTGCCGATGGCGCATGATTCGATCTTCCGCATCTTCTCGATGACGAAGCCGATCGTGTCGGTCGGCATCATGACGCTGGTCGAGGACGGCCATGTCCTGCTCAGCGATCCCATTGCCAAGTACATCCCCGAATTCGCCAAGCCACAGGTCGGCGTCGTCAGCGGTGGCAAGCTCGAACTGGTTCCGGCCCACCGTCCGATCACGGTCCAGGACCTGCTCCGCCACACCTCCGGCATCACCTACGAGCACCAGGGCGACGGCCCCGTGCACAAGCTCTACCAGGAGTCCCGTGTCCGCAGCCGCAAGATCACCAACGCCGAGCACGCCGCCCTGGTCGCGAGCTTCCCGCTGGTCTGCCAGCCCGGCGCGGAATTCAATTACAGCCGCTCGACCGACCTTCTTGGACGCATCATCGAGGTCGTCAGCGGCAAGTCACTCGGCGCCTTCCTGAGCGAGCGTGTCCTCGCCCCCCTTCAGATGACCGAGACCGGTTTCTCGACCAGCGAGGCCAATGCCTCCCGCCTCGCCGAGCCCTTCCCCACCGATCCCTGGACCGGCGACAAGATCGCCCTCTTCAACATGCTGGAAGCTCCGGTGATGGAGTCCGGCGGCGGCGGTCTGGTCTCCACCACCATGGACTACGCCCGCTTGGCGCTGATGCTGCGCAATGGCGGCACGCTCGATGGTGCCCGCATCATCGGCCGCAAGACGCTGGAGCTGATGGCCTCCGATCACCTGGGCCCGAACGTGAAGATCAACGGCACGCTGCTCGCGCCTGGCCACGGCTTCGGCCTCGGCTTCGCCGTCCGCAGAGAGCCCGGCATCGCGCCCTTCCCCGGCAGCGTCGGCCAGTTCTTCTGGAGCGGCATCGCCGGCACCTTCTTCTGGATCGACCCGAAGGAGGACTTGGTCGCAGTGTTCATGAGCCAGGGCCCGGGACAGCGCGACTATACGCGGACGCTGGTGCGGAATCTCGTGTACGCGGCGGTGGAGTGACGCGGGAGCTGTATCCGGCCCCTCCGCTGTCATGCCCCGCGAAGGCGGGGCATCCAGTACTCCGCGGCTGGAGTTGGTTTACCCAACCACCGCCGCGGAGTACTGGATCGTCCGCTTTCGCGGACGATGACGCCTGAGTAGGGGCGGTATGCTTGCCCTGTCCCGCGCGAACGCGTCAACTGATCGTCGCGCCGCCGTCGATGACCATGGTCTGGCCGGTCATGAAGTCGCCGGCCTTGGAGCCGAGGAACACCGCCGCGCCTGCGATCTCGTCGGGGATGCCGATGCGCAAAAGCGGCGAGCGCGAGGTCGAGGCCTTCAGGTTCTCCGGATTGTCCCACAGCGCCTTCGCGAAATCGGTCTTGATCAGGCCTGGCGCGATGCAGTTCACGCGGATGTTGTGCTTGCCGTATTCGCAGGCGAGGTTGCGCGCGAGCTGCATGTCGGCGGCCTTGGAGATCGCGTAGGCGCCGAGGATGGTCGAGCCTTTGAGGCCGCCGATCGAGGAGACGATGATGACCGAGCCGTCCTTGCGCTCGATCATCTGCGGCACCACCATCGAGATCAGCCAGTTGTTGGCGACGATGTTGTTGTCGAGGATTTTTCGGAACTGATCATCGGAGATGCCGGCAAGCGGACCGTAATACGGATTCGAAGCGGCGTTGCAGACCAGCACGTCGATCTTGCCGAAGGCGCGGTTGCTCTCGTCGACGAGGTTTTGCAGATTTTCCTTCGAGGAGATGTTGGCGGCAATCGCGACCGCGGTGCCCTTGCTGAACCTGTCGTTGATTCCCTTCGCCACCTCCTCGCAGACGTCAGCCTTGCGCGAGGAGATCACGACCTTGGCCCCGTGCTCGGCCATGCGCTCGGCGATCGCAAGCCCGATGCCGCGCGTCGATCCCGTGATGACGGCGACTTTTCCCTTCATGTCGAACAAGGTCATGTTTCTCTCCCACAATTGACGACGTTGATTTGAGCGCAAGCTCGAGCCGCGGCCGCGCCTAGCGGCGACGGCTCACGCGAGCTTCTTGACTTCCGGCCCTGCGGGCTGATGCATCGCGTTGTGCCTGTCGTCCGCGATCCACGGCTGCTGGTTCACCATCGGCAGGCGCCAGACGACGCGCTCTGCTGTCGCGAAATGATCGAGCCGCGTCACCGAGACATTATCGATGTCGAAGGAGAGTCCCTTCTCAGGCTCGCCGCCGAGCGCGAGCCCCAGCGCCGCCTTGATCGTGCCGCCATGCGTAACCGCGATCACGTCCTGCCCCGCCTGCTCGCGATTGATCCGTTCGATCGTGCGGCAGGTGCGGTTGTAAAGATCCATGAAACTTTCGCCGCCTGGCGCGGGCTCGTTGATGTCGGCGAACCAGCTACTGCCCGCAGGGCGGCTCGCGACGAAGGCAGCACGATTCATGCCCTGCCACTCGCCGAGATTCTGCTCGGCGAAATCCGCTTCCCACGTCATGCTGGCTGGCTTCGGAAAGCCGGCCGCCCAGATCGCCTCCGCCGTCTGATGCGTGCGCATCAGATTGCTCGAGTACCAGACCGCATCTCGCGGCAGGATTTTTGCGACCGCCTCGAACACCTCCAGGTCGCTGGTGTCGCAGGCGAGATCCTTCTGACCGTAGATGTTGCCGCCGTCATTGCGCACCGGCGCGTGACGGACCCACCACCACCGCGTGGTGACGACTTTTGGCTTGTCCTGGTTCGACATCATCGAAACCCTTCCATCCCGTTTGATGTCGCTGTACGTGAGTAGCGAACGTGTCTCAAGACACTTTGCCGTTTGAAATTCTGTTTGAAATTCCGTCGCGCGGCAAGCGTCGCGCGAGAGCCACCAGGGAGAAACGCATGGGCCGCCTGCAAGGCAAATCCGTCATCATCACCGGCGCGGGCAGCGGCATCGGCCGCGCCGCATCGCTTCTGTTCACGAAAGAAGGCGCAAGACTGATCGCGGTCGATCGCACCGAGGGTGTGAAGGAGACAATCGAGGAGATCAAGCGCGCCGGCGGCACCGCCGAGGCCATGATCGCTGACGCGGGTTCCGAGAAGGACGTCATGGCCGTCATCGACAAGGCGGTGAAGACGCACGGCCGGCTCGACGTGATCTGGGCCAATGCCGGCGTCTCCGGCGGGCTCGTGCCGCTCGCCGAGCAGACGGTGGAGCATTGGCAGGAGGTGTTGCGCGTCAACCTGATCGGCCCCTTCCTCGCGGTGAAGTACGCGATGCCGCACATGGTGCAGCAGCAATCCGGCGCGATCGTGCTGACGGCGTCGGTCGCGGGCCTCAAGGCTGGTGCCAGCGGCCATCCCTACGCCGCGAGCAAGGCTGGCGTGATCAGCCTGGTGCAGACGACAGCCTATTCGCTCTCCGGCACCGGCGTGCGCATCAACGCGGTGTGCCCCGGGCTGATTGAAACCGGCATGACGAAGCCGATCTTCGATCGCGCCAAGGAGCGC
This sequence comes from Bradyrhizobium sp. UFLA05-153, assembly GCF_054185185.1. Classification (NCBI taxonomy): domain Bacteria; kingdom Pseudomonadati; phylum Pseudomonadota; class Alphaproteobacteria; order Hyphomicrobiales; family Nitrobacteraceae; genus Bradyrhizobium; species Bradyrhizobium sp. UFLA05-153. The sequence continues at coordinate 85 of NZ_JBBIAM010000078.1, read as the reverse complement.
GGCACCGCCGACAAGATCGGCCAGCTCAATCCGCTCAAGCGCCCCGGCCAGCCGCACGAGCTCGCGGCAATGGGATTGTTCCTGG
>NZ_JBBIAM010000077.1:0-47113 GCF_054185185.1 Bradyrhizobium sp. UFLA05-153 | reverse complement strand
TGTACGGTTCACTGCGCTGCTGCATCACATCACCGTCGATCTCCTGGAGCAGAGTTACTGCTCACTTGAGCGAGACTGCCTCAAACCAACGGAATCACGGTTCGCGAGTCGCCTCAACCGGAGTTTAGCAACACAATCCCCTGCGACCAGACATCGTTACCGTGCGCAGGCATGTCTCAGACGGGCCGATTGTGTTGAAAAAGTCGAAAATGCCGCGTCAGCAAAATTCGCGCAAATGCGAACTGATCGCCGACTTCGGCTGGCGATGCCCGTGGAGGAGCCATCCACAGCATCAATAGGTGACATTCGATACGAAAGGAGCCACCAATTGAGGCGTCCTTGCTTTTAGGCCGAGCGCTTCTCAGTGCTTCTTTTCCCCCCGGATGGTTATCACCTCTACCCACGTCGCATCGCGCACGGTCACTTCACGTCCTGTGCTTTCAGCGATCCGTCGCGCGACCTCAAAAGCGTTTTCTTCATCGTTAATTTCCAGAACGACGAACGAGCGTGCATCCAGCGAAACGCCAGCGCCAGTAAGTATCATGTGGGACACATCGGTCTCCTTCCGATCTGAAGCCAATGCCTCACGGTCCACACCGGCTCTTAGGCACGCTGCTCCGTTCCGTTAGAGCTAGGGGCCAGGTGCGGGCTATTGAATACTTAGTCAGGAGGCAGCGCGCACCACTGCATCGGGGGTAAACGATTGCGACCTTGCGATCGAGTTGCCATAACTCGATTCCGTGACGATTGATCAGGCGCCGCGCGACCTTCACCGCCGCTTCATCATTGGCCGCCTCAAACGCCCACGCATCGCAGATGTGACTATCCTCGCCCAAAACGAATGCTCGATAATCGCCCATTGGACCGTCCCCGCATTAGGTTGGCGGCTTCAATGCCATGGACGACAGCCACTCGTTGACATGGGCGGCCGTCTCGGCTTGGCGCGCGCGGCGCAACAGCCTTTCGCGTTCGAAGCCTGACGGATTGCCTTGGGCCTGCTTGCGTAGACGCTCTGCCTCCTCGAGCAATCGCTGTTCAAGAGTGCTGGTTTGTTTGATACGGCGTCGCTTTTGCACGGCGCTGCTCCTTTCCATGAGAGGAAGGCGGGAGCGCAACCGGCGTTCTCATCACCGATAAAAGCCACGATCCGAGCGGTGATGGTCAAGCCTACGCCCGATAAATTCTGAGCGTGATGTCATATGTTAGGGAATATGACCGAATAAATCCCTGACCTAAGCCGATCATAAGCGGCGGTTCGGCACGGCTCTCCGGCTAGGGCCAGAAGCCCGAGAATGCATATGCCCCGTACCGGGAATAGGAACTCACTCGTTCAACGCCTACGGTATTACCCATACGCATTTTGCAATTGCTTCTCCTAATGATGCCGCCAGAAGAACAAAATCCGCCTCAAGAGAGACTGGTCCATGGCCGGGCGTCGCTTTAAGTCGAAATAACATTCATGGATGCTGCCTTAAATATCTCGACCAGCCTTGGGAATCGGCTTTTGGCGGCGTTGCCGCCAGCGGATATGGGCTTGCTTACGCCGCACTTCCAAAGAGTCTCGTTCCAACCCGACACTGTCTTAGTGCGGTCGGGCGATCAGCTCGACCAGGTTTATTTTCCCCATAGCGGCGCGATCGCCTTCATGCTCGATATGCCCGACGGGCAAACCGTCGCAACCACTTTGATGGGACGGGAAGGCGCTTTGGCTTCGCTCTCCGTGCTCGGCCCGTCGCTTTCATCCGTGACCGCGATCGCTCGCGTGGCCGGAGCAGCATCGCTGATTTCCGTCGCGAAATTCCGGGCTGCCTATGCGCAAAGCGAAGCCATCAGGAATGTCGTGCAGGTCCACGCCGGCGCGCTGTTGTTGCAGCTCCAGCACGTGGCCGCCTGCAATGCGCTGCATCGGGTGGATCGCCGCATGGCGCGGTGGCTGCTACAGCTCCACGACCGCGTTCCCGACGACGTGCTTCCGCTGACGCAGGAGGCGCTTGCCCAATTGCTCGGGGTGCGGCGAACGACGGTGACGCTGACGATGAGCAAGCTTCGCGCGGCGGGCGCCATCCCGTCCGACCGGCGCGGCTTTGTAAAGATCGACCGGGCGCGGCTCGAGCGCGTCGCATGCGACTGTTATGCGCCAATGCAGCGCAAAATCGATCGGATGTATTGCCAGGAATTGTCGGCGCCGCAACCTGCCCTTGCGCCGTTCCGGGAAAGCTCCATTGTCGTCGACGAAGCTGGCGGGTGCTGAATTCAAAGCCGCTTCGTCGGAGGGAGAATAGCGGACCTTGTCCGCCCGATCTCAAGATCGTTGTTGCCACTGGTTTGCAGCGTTTCCGGAGATTGAATGCGCGCGGTATTCAGTAGCCGATGCAATCGACGCCTACCGGATTTCCAGTTCCTTGATCGCCAGCGCTGAAATCTCTGCGGGGTCCTTAATGCCGGTCTGCGCAACTTTGATGATCGCCTTCGCGATCATTTCCGTTAAGGGATCGTCGCGATCCTTAACGCTGAGGGTATGCAACGCCTGCTCGTAAGCCTTTGTAATACGGGCAGCCGCTTTGGGTGCCATACCGTGGGTTTTGCAAATGTAGGTAGATCGGCATGTCTTGCCCTCCAAACCCGGCCTCGACGGAGGACATTAACCGCCTTTAACGGATGGCAGGCCGCTCCCGAAGTTGTCCGTCCACAGGACCTGCAAGCGGCTGGCGACGCACTCCGCGGTATGAGCCGGTGAGCCTGAGGGCCCGTCGGCTCCCGAGGCAGGTTCCCCGGCTGAATAGCCGCCGCAACTCAGTTCAGGTTAGCCCGACTTCAACCGCTGAGATTGTGCGCAACTCTCGCACTGGTCGTTGCGACATGCGGCGGTCAACTCGCTATTCGCGCTTCAAGGTCAGAATTCCAGCGGCGACGACTTGGACCTTCCAGGTTTTCTTTTGGTGCAATGCGGCTGCCGAGTTGCGAAATCATTCAGCGCCCGCGGAGGAGCTAGTTCAAGCGGATCTCATAGCGATGTTTTAGCCGGTCGCGCGTGGTCTCTGCGGCATGCTGCACGCGGGCGATATCGCAGCCCTCCTGTGCCACCACATGCAGCCTCCAGTTCATGCCGGGGCTGTCGCCTTGCTTTAATTCGATTTCAACGGAGACGACCTTTTCGGTGCCGGGAAAACTGCGGACCTCCTGCAGCGCGATACGCTCAAGATCGTCCTTCGAAACCAGCAATCTCGACACCGTCACCTCCAGGCAAGAACTATGGCGTTGAACCGCGCTCTTCCAACCGGGGCGCTAGTCCCAATGTTCCTACGCCGCCAATCTACTTGATGATGTCGATGTCGATTGAATTTAGGACTAGGAGATTCACCTATGAAATCGGCGGAACAAACGATGTCGGGAAAAATCGGCAACTAAGGCAGGGTCAATGCATTGTTTGGGGGCACCCTCCAATGCCGTCTACCATTGAAACACTCGTTTCCGTCCACGTGCGTTTGAAGAACCGGCGAGCGCTGGAGGATATGAGAGAGCTTCGGCGCCAGTTGCTGCAAAACCTCCAGTGCGCAGCCAGCATCGACCCGCGCCATGCACTAAAATATGTTCATGATGATCTGCGAGCGATCGAAGAGGGGCTGGAGCAGCTCCGGCCGCCACGATACCGCTGAGGCAGTGATCAAGCCGGTTCACGTTGGCGTTGCCTGGCCCTCGCTGAGTTTGAGTCAACAAAAAGCTGCGGCTCTCCACCTCCTAGCTATCGAGCACTACGACAAGGCCGCAAAGGCCGGGGTCGGCGAAGCACTACCCGCATCCCAACTCCCGATTCTGAACAGCGAAGATCGGATCAGCTGACCACCCACTGACCGAATCTCGCCCGGGAAATACTTCCAAACTCAAGTTGGGCAAAGCCCCGCAACGTTCCGCGCTGGAGCCTTTGGCTAATTTCGACCCGCAGGGCGCGGGCACCGCGTGCGTTCAGCCCAAAGGACCGCTGGGCCAGTTTCCGGGTGCGACGCCGGGGCCGGCTGCTCCCTAGGAGCCGACGTCTTTGAGCAACCGCACATAGGTCCCGCTCTCGTCCAGCTCGAGCCAGCCGCGATCGACCGCCACCTTGATGCCCGCACCGAACTCCTCGCCGCTGGCCTTCAGCGCGTACAGAAACGGCGCGATGATCTTCTTGATATGGATGCGGCCGTCCTGCACGGGCTCGATGCCGCTGGCGATCTCGATGAGCTTGCGCGCGGCGGTTTCGGGGTCTGCGCAAGCACAACGGTGGATGCCCGATAGGCCGAGCACCGCTGGCCCGACACCTTTCACCCAGTCGTGTATTGGGGTCAGCTGCCTGCGTGGGTCTACATCAAGACCGGGTTGATCGAGACGGTCTCTCGCACCACGAGCGCCACGAGAGCAGAGCCAAGTGCCAGTGCCCGACGGGGCCAGCGCCGACAGTGCCAGCGCCCTCGCGGCCAGAGAAAGCGAGCATCAACCTCCGCGCCCCACGCGGCGCAAGCGCTTGCGCCCGCGAGTGGGCGCGGTTTGTGTTGAGTAAAGACGGCTAACGAGGCTCCGGCGGCTCTTGCTTGTCAGCTACGTCGAGCGCGGCCAAGCGAAGTTCAAGCTCGCTGAGCCGCTCTATCAGCAAGTCCACGATTTCTTCGTAGTCAGATGGCGTCAGTGAGTGCACGCCGCGTAACGCCATTTGGTTCTGGAGGATCGTCACCATCATGGCTTTGACGCTCAATGATTCGCCCTCGTCTGAAAACTAGGTCGTCATAAAATTCAATCTGAAGTAGATGCCAAATAACGCCGATGCGCAACGCCCGTTAGACTACGGACAATGCATAAGAACGGCGAAGATGTTCGCAGCGCACAATGAGACGTGAGTGCCGTGCCCAACTTAATCCTGAGCAGGCGTAGAGGTTATCCGCTGGCAGGGAAGGTACCTGTAGACCCGCACGGCTCTGCGATCTCCGATCGAAGGCAATTGTCCGAGGAGCATCATTTCGCGCTCGCATTTCTCGCAGGCAGGTGGTCGATGGGTATTGGTTTGGGCTCGCATGGTAAGGAGCGCTACCCGATCTGCGACGGCGACACACTTGGGAAATCTACGGGGACGGGCTTAGACCAAAGTTCTGGCTGGTCCAATCGCGCAGCGTTCCCACAACGGTCGCGAAGACCCGTGAAGAAGGCAGCCAAGTTGGTCGGCACGTTGTTGCCTCCGAATATTTTGATCGCGCGTCTTGTTGCGGTCTACTTTATTCATAACCAATCGATCGGCGTGTACTTTAGCTCCCGCTGGTTCAATTCCGAACGAAGCAATTCAGCGTATGCGCGTAGGTTGTCACCAACACAGCGGGAACGTCCATCGCTCGCGCGGTCCGCCAGAATTTGACGCCGGACACTTTCCCAAAGCCACAGCAGGCCTTCATCTTTCGAGTTTGAAAAGTTCATCGCCCAGATCCACCCGCTGCATTGCAGGGCATCAACGTCACGCGGCTCATCGCCGGATGATTGTTCTTCATCTTGAGCTAACCTGATCCATGCCCCTTGGACCTCTGGCAGAAGATGATCACCTCAAGCCTTCGATGAGCGCCCGCCAGCCGAGCGCATCGTCACTCATCAGCAGCGAAACGCTGAGCATCGCCAAGTGGTGTGGTAGTTCGCAATCGCGACGGGTGTTCATATCGGTAACAAACAAGGCGGCTGCTTTTCTAAAATCGCCTTGGTCGAGATAGGCAAAGGCTCGTTGCTTGCAGCGCTCGACATATTTATCGCGCGGCATATCAGTAATCAGGGAGCGTTCCATTTTCGCCAGCGATCCCTCAAATCTAGCACAAAGAACGCTGATAGGATTGAGTGGTCGGCTTTGGCCCGTCTGTTCGAAAGGCGACAAACTGGCGCCTTTTGGTTGTAGTGTGGGAATTGAGACACAGGCGCGCGCCGCGCCCCCTATTCGGTCCCACCCTGCGATCCGATTTTTCAAGCCGCGCAGGCCGATGCTCCCAACGTGGACATCGCTGCGGTAGATCAGCCAGCTCTCCCCCTGGCGGGCGTCGGGTGAGAGTTGGCATGGCCCGATTAAAGCGCTGGGTGACGCCGCAGGCAAATTGTCGACCTGTTTGGGCTCACGGCCCCGCCAGGCTGCCGAGTGTCGTGGGTGTGGATAGGTCCGCTGGCAGCCAAAGGGCGCTGCCAAATATGCGGAAACCGGGCGGTCGCGCGTCCCCACCTCTCAAGGGTCGTTTCGCAGGACCCGCCACAACCTCACTACACGCTTCCATAGCGGCAGGGATGGAGGATCGTCTTGGCGGTCAGGAACGATCGGGGGCGCGCCGCCGTCCAATTCGGTAAGCCGCTCTACCAACCCTTGCAGTGCGACGGTACCGGCGCGACGTCGTCCGCGAGGGCGCTGCGAAGTTGCTCGCCAATCTCGTTGCAGATCGCCCGGCGATGCTCCGGCTCTAAGCCGGGGGATGCACCATGAGCGTAGGTCGGAGGGGTGTCCGCCATGACTGCCACCGTTGGCCTCGATGTGCATAGCCTCTTTGCGGTGCACGGGTCGCTGCCGCCGCCGTAGTAACGCGCAACGTACCGATCTTGATCCGTGGGGCAGAGACGGCTGCTCAAAGCAAACGTAGTTTAACGGCCGTGAGCGGGTTCCTGTGATAGGATATGCCCTTTCTCATCATGGGCTTCGAAGGGGGTGAGGAAATGTCGATCTACCTGCAATTACAAACCCACGACCTGGAGCGTAAAGAAGTTAGCCGCATCACGGCAGCTTACGCGCAAGCGCTCCATACTCTCTGCGTCAAGGATCGGGACGACCCGCTCACGGAAATGCTTGCGCACAAGATCATCCAGATCGCCCAAAGCGGTGTCCAGCACCCGGCGGAAATTGCGGCTCTAGCGATCAAGGAGCTTGAAATGCGGTAAGGCGGGCATCACCGTACTTGCATTGATCAGAGCGACCTTGGAGAGCCGGCCTTCAATTGGTGACCCGGCTTTGTACTGCGTCCCAGCAACGCTAAGCTGACCGGCAGCGTCGGCGGCACCGTAATCTGCTTGCAAGATGCGCCCCCGAACGCCAAAGCTCGCCTGGCGTGCGCGGGACGTCGTTGAGCCGTCAAAGAGATCAACCATCAGCGCCAACGTCCCGATCGCCGCCTCCCATTCCGGCGCGTCATGCCGGTGCTCTAGGTTGGTGATGAACGTGACGGCATCGTCTAGCTTGTACAGCTCTTCCAATCCGGTCGCACATCTGCCCTTTGTGCGCCCGATTTTGAACGAACGCGCCGGGTTGCCTCGCACGCGGAATTGAAGACGCGGAGGAGATCATCGTGACGAGGATAGCAAAGCTTATTGCAGTAGCCGCCATACCGGCATTGTTGATCGCAGGGTCCGGCCCACTGCTCGCTGGCGGAGGCGGCGGCGGAGGGGGCGGCGGTGCTGGCGGAGGCGGCGGAGGAGCCGGTGCTGGCGCTGGCGTTGGTGCATCCGGTGTTGGAGCCGGACATGGCGGGGCGAGCGGTGTTGGGCACGGCGGTACCGGGCATGGCGCTTCGGTATCGGGCGCGACTCCGGGGCACACGATGCAATCGGCGTTTTCAAACCCGCACTCGCGCGGCGGGCGTCACGGCGCGTCCGGCTTCAGCCCGGGACACACGATGCAAGCGGCGGTTCCGAATCCACATGACCGCGGCGGTCAACACGGCGCGTCGAGCTTCGCTCCGGGTCGTCAATAGCCCTGTCGCGAACGGAAAGCCCGCGGGTGAACCTTTAACCCCGCCCCGTGAACCAATAATAGCGTCATTCCTCCTAGGTTTGATGCCCCTACTTAGCCCGCCTTTTGTGCGTGACCGAAGGCGGGCTTTCTTCGCCAGTGTCCCTAACTTGCCAAAGCGAGTGTAGTGTCCCACCCAAGACACAAACCTTGGCATGGATCGTGCACACTAAATACTTATCGTGTTAGTTCCCTCTCGGGGCTGGAGCAACGTCGCCCGCACTCATTTCAAGCGGGCGGCGTTGTTGCGATTGTCATCCGCGAGCGCGCACGAAAGAGGCCAGGTCCGGGTTGGCGGGATACTGAGGCCTTGACGTCCCCATCCACCCATCGATGGCTTGGTGCAACACGCGTCGGGCGCCCACACACGCTCTAATTTTTTTGAGCGACGTCAGTAGATGAACCGGTGATGCTGCAGTCAAAAAAGTCGTACGCGGATGCTTGAGCAATAGCAGCTTCAGCCAACGCGCGACTTTCGTAAACAAGCGTAGGAACCCCGTTAGGAGTTGGCTTAACGTCCACGACTTTGCACGTCTTCGTCTCTTTGTCTTGAACGAGGTAATAGCTCGTAATACTTGGCTCGGCGACGACGGGAGTGGTGATCGTCACGGCGATTGTCGCAACTACGATGTAAGTAAAGCGCATGGTTATTTCTCCTCGCTAAGGGATGCGCATACGAAATATTCAGCCGTTGGGTGGTGTCTTTAATCTGACTCGACCACCCGTGAACCGATGTGAAACTGCTACCAGACCGACCCGTTTTTTGTTGATCCAGAGGGTGCGGTAGGTACTGCGTCGCGGCAACCATGGGCGAGTTAGGGTTTAACAGTGAGGCCAACGGTGGTCGGTGTCAGCCTCTCGGCGGTTGCCTGAAGCACTATCGAACGCGGTGTCAAAATCGCGATCTGAGTTGGAGAAGCAGGCATGCCCTGTAGGGTCAGCGCGGGAACGGCTGACTGTTCTTCAACATCGGCCGACCCCATGACGGCAACCTGATGTCGCGAGATCGGAAACCCCATCACTTCAAATGTTGGCAGCTCTGCGGCCGATGCTCCGGCGGTTGCGGCGACGGCAGCAATGCCTGCGATCAGAGCAAGACGTGTCATGCTAGATCCTCCCCTCGAGAAACTGATACCCACTACAATTCTATCGATGAAGTGGAGCCCTAATTCGCCGTCGTGGGCGGGTCGGGGACAGGGGAATTTCTTCTTCGTTTGTTTGTTCTTTTGAAAAGCAGAGGGAAGGCGCAAACGGTGCCTACGATGATGGTGCATCGCCTCTGACTACAGAGGTCACAAATTCAGTATTGAACTTAGCGCTATTGGCGGCGGCCCAATGTGAACCTCTTCACACACCGGAAGCTCGAAAAAGCCATCAGGTGCTCTTCCGATGCGAATTGGAACGCAGCCCAAAACCGCTAGAGCTTTAACCGCTAGAGCTTTGTCGTGCTCTTAGCAGCCTTCTGTTTCAGCAGGATTTCGTTCTTCAACCAAATAGAGCGGTCCCGCGGCTAAAAATCCAACCACAACGCGAAATGACTAATCTGGAGATGCAGTCGCCGTTGGGTGCAATCGGCTCCAGCGCCCGAGACGCATGGAAGGCGTCGTTCGCGGAGCTGCGGGCGATCACATCAGGTCTGCTGCGGGGCATAGCGCAGCGGACGGTGAGGTGACCATCTTCTTAGTACGGCCAGCGATCTTCCTTATCCGCACCGCGCATCACGATCTTAAGCGCATCATCCGGCAACGCTCGCCGGAATGCCTTGGCCTCATCCCACGGCGCGCGCATCCAGACATCGCGCTCCTCGTCCGTCGTCAGGATCACTGGCATTGCCTTGGGGGCAGCGCGACGATCGCATTCGGTGTCGTCGTCAGGAAGCCGTAGACCTGATGCGGCCCCGGCACCGGCTTGGACTTCGTGGCCCGGTCGCCGTTGAACCGCGTGGGTGGCGGCAGACAGCCATCACCGGGAAAATTATGCAACCTGCCCATCACTGACACCGTTAAATTCTGATTTATGGATGGGCGGCGGCAGGTAGCCAGCGACGGGAAAACTATGCAACTTCGGCCAATCGGCAGGAACCGCTCGTGAACGATGCGTGAACTTTATGCAGTTTCGGCTGGTGCGGTCGCTATGGACAGCGGCGAAACTCTTGGCGGGGACCAGACATCTGTTCTCTGGCTTGAGCCACCCGCCAGTGCGGCGACGACGTGTTGCGTTTTGGTGACCGGCGGCCCGCCGGTGCGCGGTGGCGGCGGCATGCCCCAGCGCATCAGTACCATCTCGCGCTCGCCGTCGGCGTTGCGCACCACCGGAGCCGGGTAGTCTGGAAATACACCCGGCATCGGAGGCAGGTCGCCGACATATCGGTTGATGACCCGGAATAGCGCGATGATCGCGGTTTGGTTGGTGGTGATGCTGTAGAGGTTGCACATTAAACCGATTCTGTCCCTTTCGCTAACTGGAGTGACCTAATGCTATTTCTAGCTTTCATCACCTTGAGTCAGCCTACGTCGTTTTTTCATCGTGTTGCCTGACGATCTCTGTCATCCGATAAAACCGATAGCTCAGATGAAATCCAAGAAAAACCCAAAAGACCCACCGATCATTGACCAAAATGAGAACACTCCGACGACGCCTTCAAATATCGTGTACAGGCCAAGAAATCCGATGATGTATAGCGAATAGAGATATGGAAGAAGTCCGAGCTGAACTAGGAGAGTCTTCCGCCTCCGCTTGCGATCCACTGATACAAGAAAAAAGTAGGTAAAAAGACCTACCGAGGCAGCAACGCCGCCTAGAACTGGTGCGTAAGTGTAAAAGTAGTGATCTAGAGACCAGCCCCATCGAATGAATCCGACGATACCGTAAATCATTACAACAAGAATGGGCACTTCGATTCTGGCAGCGACGATATCGCCTTTCGTACCCCTCAGTTCGGGTGCAACAGTAAAGGAATCCATTTTAGATGATCCCCTTCTAGGCATCGCCAGCAGCCGGCTTGGCTAAATCAGATTCACCGCTCCCCCGGCCACCAATGCGATGGCGGATCGCTCGCCGAGATCTTGGTTCTCCGCAGCGCAACGAGGTGGCTTCTCTTGTACGGATAGCCGAGCACTTCTGAGCAATCCTTGCACCGCATGTAACGCTCCAGTTCATGGATCGACGTTGTCTTCGGTCGCCGCACGATGTCCAGGGCGACGGTCTGATTGGTGTCGCAACCGAGGCATCGGACTTCAAGATAGAGGTAACCCGCGTTGAGGGCGTCGCCCAACGTCGGCGACGGCTGCGCCGGTCCCTGGAGGGCCAGCATCCGCTTATTCCACGCCTCGCAGGCGAGCCGGTCGGCTTGCTTGCGTGCTTCCGCCGCCCGCTCTGCCGCTGCCCGGACCGAGCCGCCGTAGATGGTCTCGCGCGATTTGGTGCCCATGCGGGAGAGGATGCGCTCGCGCGCGCGGGATCGGCAAGCCGCTACGGATTGCGGTGGACAACACGACGGAGCACAACGGAGGCGACGCAATCTCAGACGCTCTCGGTTCGCTGCGTCGCGGCAGGGTAACTCACTTCCGCTTCCGGCGGCATAGCGGACGATGCCTGGACTTGCCGCTGGCTCAGCCGGTCGCGAATGCCCCTGAGCGCAACTCGTATTGATCGCCAAGGCAAGCGGTGAGGCTTTTCTGACCCGGTCTGCTATAATCCAGTGCTGACGAGCCGTCGGAGGACCAAATGAGACGCCGCGATCTCATTGCATTCTGCGCGGCGGGTGCTCTCGCGCCATTCGCCGCCTCCGCGCAGCAGCCGAAAATGCCGACCATCGGCGTTCTGGTTGTCGGATCTCCCGCCTCGGACCGCTTTTGGCGGCTCTTTCAGCAGGATATGCGCGAGCTCGGCTACATCGAAGGAAGAAGCGTTCGATACGAATTTCGATCGGACACGGGGGAGGCAAGCCGGCTTCCTGCTTTGGCTGAGGAGCTGGTGCGGCTCAAAGTGGATATCATTGTGGCCTGGTTCACGCCGGCAGCCCTCGCCGCTAGGCAGGCAACCCATCAGATCCCGATTGTGATGGCACTGGTGGGCAATCCGGTCGAAACGGGGCTCGTCGTGAGCCTCGCCCAGCCGGGCAGCAATGTCACCGGCATGGCCGCCATCGGCGCGGAGCTGGCGGGCAAATTAGTCGATGTCGTCCACGAATTGATGCCGGCGGCGCATCGCATCGCGGCCCTGACCAATGTGCCCGATCCCTTCTCAAAGCCATTCTTACGCCGGATCGACAGCAGCGGGGCAGCTGCCGGGATTACGATCGATCCGATCATGATCGACAGCAGCGCGGAACTCGAAGCTGCCTTTTCGGCATTGGAGAAGGGGCAACCGGACGCACTGATCGTCCAGCCCAGTTTGCCGATCCGGCGGGTTGCCGAACTGGCACTCCGATATCGGGTGCCAGCGGTATCCTTCATTCGGGATTTCGCCGACCAGGGCGGCTTGCTAAGCTATGGGTCCGATGAGGCCGACGCGTATCGGAAGGCCACAGTCTACGTCGATAGGATACTGAAAGGGGCCAAGCCCGCCGACCTGCCCGTGCAGCAGCCAACGAAATTCGAACTCGTGATCAACCTGAAGACGGCAAAGGCGCTGGGCTTTACCGTGCCGCAATCGTTCCTCATCCGCGCCGACGAGGTGATCGAATAGGATTCGCTTGCCGCGACGCATGAGTCCGCGTCCGCGTCGTCGGTCGCTGCACGGCCTTGGTCACAGCATGAGCATCTCGAAAGTCATTCTTGTGTCCCTGTCGAAACGGGTTCGCATATGCCGGAGGAACTTGCTTCACGTCGTGGCCAAGCGCCGCGAGGTCCCGCGCAACGTAGTGTGCTGCCATCCCCGCTTCGATGCCAATTAAGCAGGGTGGGAGGTTCGCAAGCCTTGAGGTAATGCGCCCGCGCGAGACCCGCTCTCGCAACACGATGGCACCCAACGAATCCAGGCCGATCATGTGAAGTGTGTTCTTGCCCATATCAATTCCGATGGTGGCGACTGCGCGAATGGTGGACCTGCGAGGCATGGCGGTGCTCCTGCTCCTGACAAGCCCCCCACGCATTCTGAGAGCTGTTGGGGGCGGGAGCGCGGCCGGTCCATCCCATTCGCGTCATTTCGCGGCGATGCGGAATTTTCGTCCCAGCGGGGCATAGCGGACACCGAGTAGGGCTGTCCTGCAACTGCAACCACGAATTTTCTCGCAGCAGATATTTTCAGTAAGGGCGGTCGCGCGTACCCGCTTTTCCTGCGCGCCGCAAAGGACCCGACGTCTGGCTTGAGGACGACCCGCGCCGGAACAGGGGCAAGGGGCGCGACCGGGTTTCGACTTAGCCGGACACTGTGGGCGGACGTCACTACGCCGCGAGGCGCGGCGCGCGGCGACACAGATCGGCAACGTCAGCCGAGACCTCCTCAAGATCGTAAGGCTTCTCCCATCGTCGCACATGCTGGAAGCGCTCGGGGATGGTCTCAGCACCGTAGCCAGTCGTGATAATGAAGGGCTTTCCGACACGCATGAGTTCGTCCGCGACCGGAAGAGATGAGCAACCGCGCAGATTGAGATCGACCACGGCGACATCGAAACAATCGTGCTCGACAGACATCGCGTCGGCGAGTTCAGTGACCGGCCCGACCACATGAGCGCCGAGCGCCCGGAGAGCGTTCGCGAGATCATCTCCGAGAAAGTACTCGTCCTCGATGATCAGAATCCGACATTCCTTCATAGAAGGTTCGCTATGGTGGGCCATCTGTTCCACCTTTCAATGCGTCTGCCTCGTTATGACAAAGGCCGACCCACGATAGCGTTCCGCACCGCGGTTCCGTCACCAAAGGAACGGTCGATGGCGGAACCGCGCTCACCTTGAGTAACGCAGGGGCTTGTGGCGCTGATGAAGGACACCCATCAGTTGATACTTGCGATGCTTACTCTGGTCTGGGCTGGCTTGATGCTGGTCGCTGGTCAGCTTTACATGGAGTACGGAGAGGCACGAGCGCCCACAGTTGCGATCTCTAGTTCCGATCGGAACGCTCAGTTTTTTCGACGGGAAGACCGGATTTCGTTAAGGCAAAGTTGGCCGAGCGCGCCAGACCAGGGGAACTGAATGAACGCAGCGCACGTTGATCCCGCATGCTTTGTCGAGAAGAACTTCGACCGCTGGTTATGGTGATGGCAGGTCTCGTGCTTGGTTTGGCTGTCAAGGAGATAAAGCTCAGTCACCACGCCGCCGTTCAGGCACCAATCAACTACGCGGCAACGGAATAGTGCACGCCTCGCGCGCGGCATCACTGTCCATGATGTCCACATCCATCGTTCGCGCACCGGGAGCGGCGCCGGCGAGATCGCGAGAATGGGCGAGGACGGTGCGGGCACGCGATAACTGCGTCTTGTGAAAACCCAATTTCCCAGTTGCGCCACGCAACTGGGAATCGTACGGCCGGGGTCGGAAAAACCTCACAGGCGGGGCTGCGAACCTCGGGGCGATGCACTGATGTTCCGCTTGACGGATACAAGGTGTAATGTTCCCCCTTGAACGCTAGAGCAACCGGGAGATTTTTTAGAGCAAAGCGTACTTCGCGACGGGAGGACGTTCGTGAAACGCCACCGGCTAAAGACGCTGGGCGAGCGACTAATCAAGGAAGCTAGAGCAACAAGGGAAAAGGCAGTTCAATTGCCGCCCCAAGGTACGGAGCGGAAGGGAGAGGATCTTTTAAAAAAAGACCCGCGAAGCCGATATCACTCCACGGCCTGAGACGGTTGTAGCAACGATCATCCGGAGATTGCGCACCATTTTGCAGTTGTGAGCAAGGAGACTGCGCCTTGAACCCTCTTTGCAAGCTCCTCCTCTTGAGCGCTCTTGGCCTTCTGGCAACGCTCGTCCATGCCCAGGAGGGTGAGCAGAACCAGGCCGCTCATCGCCACCATCCCGCTCAGGATCAGCTTCTGCACGAGAGGTTTTATTCGACGTGGCACATGCCTGATAATCCGGCGTTCAGCTGTTGCAACAATGCGGACTGCTACCCGACCGAAATCAAATCTGTCGACGGCAAGATCTATGCGAAGCGCCGGGAGGACGGGAAATACATTCTGATTCCGTCCCAGAAAATAGAGCGGAACAGGGATAATCCCGACGGCCGCAATCACCTTTGCGCTCCGCCGCCGGGCTTCGCGAAGAACCCCGTCGATACCGTCTACTGCTTCGCGTTGGGGGGCGCCACATGAACGGGGTCCCGGGTTCGAGCCCCAGCGTGCTCACCAGTCACGCGGACTTTCTGGATCGCGGCCGAGAGGCGACGAGCGGGCGATCAGTGCTGACGGTCTCTGTCATCCAGTTCGCCCCTTGCTAAATATTGATTGATCCCCCATCAACGACGATCGTTTGGCCAGTCATAAAATCGCTGTCCTCTGCGGCTAGAAAGATCAACGCACCAATCAGGTCAGCGGGATAGCCGTCCCGTTTCAGTGCTCTGCTCTCGACAGCCGGATCGCGGGCAACCGCTCTGCGACCTGAATTGGCATGGGTACCTTCGGTCTGGATAAGTCCGGGTGCCAAAGTGTTCACACAAATATTGTACGGGCCGAGTTCGCGTGACAATGCCCGCGTAAATGCAACGATACCGCCTTTCGAGGTGACGTAATGCAGCATCAGCGGCGCACCCTTGTAAGCCGTGCCAGAACTGATGTTGATAATCTTGCCGTATTTCCTGGCGATCATCGCTGGCGCAGCATGCTTTACCATCAAGAAGGGTCCGCGCAGGTTCACGGCCATGACCTTGTCCCACTGTGCAACTTCGATGTCTGAAAATGGGATCGGAGGAAGGCTCGAATAGATCGCGGCATTGTTGACCAGAATATCTATTCGACCGGCGCTACTTAGAATTTCCGAAACCACGCGTTTGACAGCCGTCTCGTCACTGACATCGGTCAAAAAGCTTAGGCAGGCAATGCGACCGACACAGGCATTGACTGCCTTGGCCGCTGCATCGCAGTCTCCGATGTCGATAATAGCCACGGTTGCACCCTCTCGCGCGAGAGCCTCCGTGTAGTGGCGGCCGATGCCGGTTGCGCCGCCTGTGACGATCGCCGTCTTCCCCTCGAGCTTGCCCATAGTGACATCTCCAGCGGCAATTCAATCACCCTGTCGCCTCTGCAGCAAGGTGGCTCGCGGCTCGCCTCTGGTTGGTGGCCGTCGCGTCATTCCCTTGCGATGCGGAAGTTGGTCGTTACCGGGCGTAGCGGACATTGAGTAGACGCGTCGCTTCCCTGTAACTGCGACCATAGGCTTTCGCGTGGCTCGATCCTCACTGAAATTGGACAGACGGTCATTTTTCCTTCCTTCCTTTCCTGATCTTTCCCGCGGCAGTAGGGCGGGCTTCGGATAGACCAAACCCAATGGGGCCGACTTCATATGGCGGCTAGGCGGTAGGCGGTGCGAACGTGAGCGTCGAGAGTACGGTTGGTGACTACCTCGCCGCAGAAGCAGCGCGCAATCCCCTCTGACCGCTGTGTGGGCAGTGGCAGCGCCGGGTCGCGCATCCTTCCAGGCGGTCCAGTCGCGTTGCTGGCGCCAAGCCTCGTAATCGGCCTCTGTGCGCTCTGCGCGAAGTGATGGACCGTAATCCCGTTGCAGGTGACCGTGAGCCAGCCGGGCGGATCTATGGCCGGCGCGGCAACGACTGGCAAATATTCGATTGCGGTAACTGAAAAACAGGAAGAGACTTTCACGGTCGGACCCAACGAGCCCCCACGGCTATCACCGAAGGAGGAGGGAATGACCGCCCATAAAAATTACGGATGGAAGCCGCCCACTGCCGCCCAACGTGAGGCGCAAAGGGTCTTCAAGGAAACCGATGCCAAAGTAGCGATGTCCGAGTACGAACGCATCCAAGCGGCGTTTCATACAAACCGCGAGAGGTTAAAGGCTGAACGACTTGCTCGCGAGGCCGAAGCGGCGGCCCGGAAGCACAAAAACCTGATCACGGCCCACTCTCCGAATGTGCACGGCGGTCTGCGGCACCGCTGATACGAGCATTCAAAATTATCAATCGGAAAGGGCAGGCGCTTGCGAAGTGCAAACCGGCTGAGTGGTTCGCTTTTCGCCCTCAACCCGATCTCGACCAGCCGGCGGATGGCCGCAGCGTCACCAGCTTGCGCCCATCTACCTTGATCGGATCTTCGAAAGGTCGTCCCCAGCCTCGATCGCTCACAGATGAAACCTCCAGCCCCGGCGGGGTCGCCATCTCTCGACAGTTGGCCCCTAACCGTGCGGGTACGCAGGTCGAGCATCAGACCATCCCGCCCGGCTGATAGAGAGTTCCTGGAATTGGCGACAACACGAATCCGAAATTTACGTAAGTGATGAAGTTAAGGACGCGAACGGCCGCGTGTCTCTGTGCCGTATGTCGGTAGATGACAGCAGTGGTTTGTTGTCCACAGTGTCGATCGTGACACACCGCATTGGGGCGACTCGTCGTAGGCTTTTGCGGCGTCCTTCATGGCGCTTTCTCCCTAGCCTTGAGCCCGTCGCCAATGGCGGGCTTCCTTCGCATTGTTAAAGGACCGCTGGCCAGATGGTTGGCCCGTTTCATGCTTTCCCAAATTTGCCAACGGAAGGGCGGGCATGATTGCTGAACACTTCTTGATCTGGGCTGCGCTGTTGGGCGTTTTCGTCTTCTTGGCTTTCCATTCGGGCGGGCGGAGGCGCGGGTAACGCTTGCTGAGTTTGGCTGCAGTTGCCACGAGCCTTTCTACGCGGTGAGGGTCGCCTCAGTTGGCGGCCTCAGCCTTCAGGAGCCGCACATAGGTCCCGCTCTCGTGCAGCTCGAGCCAGCCCCGCTCAACTGACGGGCTAGCCGGCGAATGGGATTGCGTTCAATCCGTGACCACTGATGCAGTCACACGCTTCACCGGTTTAACGCGATGGCAAAACGTCCTTCCTCTTGAACGGCGATTAAATGGATCATTCACCGAGCATTCACCAACGGCGCTCGCGGCGACTGGCAGTCCGATGTGTTGAACAATACGTAAGGCTTCGCTGAAGGCCCGGCTCGACCTAGAAGCGCGGCAGTTGAGCGATGAGGCCAAATCCTTTCCACCAGGGCACAAGCGAGACAGTCTGCTTGGGAAGGACCGCCAGAAGGAAACTACTAACTTTGCCGGGTGGCTGATATCGCCGCGCAACGACTAGGGCACTCCGGCGAATAGTACCGTCAAATGGGCGGCCCCGGACCGATCTCCGCTCCCATTGGCGTCGTGTGTACATTGCGAAGGAGGGACTACGATGTTGGACCCTGCCGCGCTGCGCGAAGATCTCGCCGCAATGGAAAAGCAAATCCGGTTTAGTCCCAACGACTATGATCTAATCAACAAATACCTGACATATGCTCGCAAGGTGCGTGAGATCGAACATTGCGAAAACGGCTATGTGACTGCACGGAGGAAGCATCAAAATTAAATTCCCGGTGCGCGAGGGAATTGTAATCGCGCAGCAGAAGTTTCTGAAAGCCTCACTGTTACAGAATTTCGTTTCTCAATTGCGGGCAGGGTGGACTGCAAAGAATAGGCCCCAGCTTCGGGGGATAAGCTGGGGCCTTCATCACGCAGAGATGGTGCCTGTTTGTCAGGGGCAAGCACCGAGTTGGCAACCTGCTCCCGAAGTCTTCGTTCCTAAAGCAGTAACCGAAAGAGGGCCCTAGTGGCGGCTCCTAACAGGAATTGGCGGCTAACTTATCGACGGCGACAGAATCCGGGAGCGCTGGACAGTCGCAACCGAGGTCCAGCCCGCCGGTCTTTCAGTATCGCCTCCGGCGACGAGTCGAATCGTCTGGGCTGCCGGGGTGAATGGCGCCCTTTTGCAATCCGCCAGCCGAGCCAGTTGTGCCACCAGCCCCGGCTCCAGAACTAGTAGTCCCGGCGCCTCCTGCACTCGACGACGAGCCGCCCATGCCCGTCGATCCGCCGGTGCCGACCCCAGCGCCTGCACTACCGGATCCGCTAGATTGGGCATATGCAACGCTAGCGGCCCCTGCGAGTACCACAGCTGGTAGGACCGTAATAATTGTCTTCCGCATTCTAGGCTCCATGGTTTTCCGAATTTGAACCAATGGAGCCGTCAGCTGGACGTTCCTAACATTCAATCTTCACGATGGGCGGGCCTGCACCCTGTTTGATCAGTTGTATCAAAAATGACGACACGCTGGAGTTTCATGGCTTATTCTTGTTTTCTTTAACGCAGGTTATCTCTCCCATGCCGCCCCTATGGAGGCTCAGGATTGTCTGGTTTGAATTGGGCACACCCAAATTGAACCACGCTTGATCTGTCAGCGTTCCGGAAACCCGACCAGCCTTGCAGGCGTTGCTAGGGGGCGCGTGTTTACGGCGCCGTACCCCCTTCACGGCGCCCCGCGCCCCGTCGCCGCCCTCCCATCGCCGAACACTGGGGCGGCGGCGGTGCGGCACCGCGCAACCAACCCTTCGGCATCGGGTTATGGAGAAGCGAGGTAGCACCCGCACGCGACCACCGGAGAGCCCCGGTGGTCGACGGCCTCGAGGGCGCCCGGGCTGACCGAGGAGGGCGGGCGCGCCTCGAGGGTCGGAGGGCGGGGCGCTGCCGCCTCAAGGCTGACTGCGACTGCTACGTTCCTCACTGCTAACCGTTAGCAGTGAGCCTCGCACCTACACCACCCAAGCCCCGCGCGACGCACGGCGGAACGCCAAAGCCCCACCACGCGTTGCCAGCTGGCGAGCGGGCGTCCTCAATCCCCGAGACCCGTTCGCGGTCGCCGGGCGCGGCGGGCCGGATGTGCTCCGCGGTCAAGGCCAGGCCAGCGCCCGGCACCGCCTGAGGGCCGGGCGCGGAGAAGGCAGAAATATGCGAGATGTGTTTGTCGTGCGGAAGGTCGACCGCACTAAGCCCGATATGCCCGAGGTATGGGTGTATGAGACCAGGGCGAATGCAGAGGCCAAGCTTGAAGACCTCACACTCGACGAGTTGTTTGGTGAGGGCGTCATCGAGCTCTACCGCATCGAGACCAAG
The DNA here is from genome assembly GCF_054185185.1 of Bradyrhizobium sp. UFLA05-153. Classification (NCBI taxonomy): domain Bacteria; kingdom Pseudomonadati; phylum Pseudomonadota; class Alphaproteobacteria; order Hyphomicrobiales; family Nitrobacteraceae; genus Bradyrhizobium; species Bradyrhizobium sp. UFLA05-153. The sequence continues at coordinate 27,280 of NZ_JBBIAM010000077.1, read as the reverse complement.
GAACCGACCGTGCACTGACGGCCAAACGGGTGCCGGACTCTGGGCACCATCCCGGCGGCGGGCCGGGCTCGCGTCGACCGGTGCGGCGGAGGGTGCAGGAATTTTCCCGGGCGCGTTGGGCGCGTTAGCCCGAGCAGAGGGGGAAGGCCTGCAACGACCTCAGGTTTAGAAATAGACCAGAGGCAGAAAAACGTATGTCCACCAGGCGAAGCCGGCCAATCCGGCCAGGACGAGCATATCGTGGTCGCTCATGGGGATCTCCGAGAGCAGTTTCGATTACCTCCAAACCAACGAGCGGCGGTGCGCGTTTCAATCGCGCATCAAATATACATCAAAGGGGGAACATTTTTATGCCAGCCGCCGAGATCTCAGCCGCTGCCCGATCGAGCGACTCGAGCGGTTCGATATCCAGAGCATAGCCAGCGCTAGGCATTCGCGGGCCGAGGAGAGGATTTTTATCTGGCAGCGGCGCGTGTGTTACGGCCGGTTTGCAGCGGAGCGGTGCTAAGGTTCAGGTGTTCGAGTAATTTCGATATTGGATTTGGAGGTGCTGAAGATGCCGATTACGGCCAAGTTGGAAGAAATACGTGATGAGGGTGACACCCAATCTTGGGGTGCGCTGAGCTTCTTACAACTGCCCGCGCCGGGTGATCGAATAGAGGTGCATAGGGGCACGGCATATGCGGAAATGAGCGTGTTGTATGTGCTGCACCGACCCGTCCCGGAAGGAAAGGGCGAGCCCGGAGCAACTGTTTACGGCCAAATTCAAATAGCCTAGCCAGGCTGCCACGCCGCGCGCTAACTCACGCGTCGCCAGTCTCGGACAGACGGTCCATGGCCGGAACGCACGCTGTTCAAGATTAACTCGCATTGCGGGTATCAACGTTAACTCGCGATCCAACTTCGCTCACGTCCGGCTCAATACTACGCTGAGGAAAAACTCCTATCAGGGAGTACTCACAGCATGGACACGCCCGAACTGATCGGGGTCATAGCCGTCTCCTTCGCCCCTTTTTTGGTTTCGATTGGAGCAGTGCTCTCGACCGGAGGGCCCCGCAAATGGCCATTCCTCTCGTACGCGTTTTCGCTTTTAGCCGGCTTACTGGCCGGAAAGGGTTTCGGCTTTCTGCTGTGGTCCATTTGCTGGATCGTCGCGTGGGTATTCGCCGGAATTGCTCTGAAGGCGCGGGGGGAACCGTTCGATCCGAACCTCTTCACCAGAAACTACACAGGCCAGCGATGTTGAAGCCCTTTTCGACCCGCCTGATGATGCTTCACCGGGCGGAAGCCATGCAGCGTGAATGGTGCTGCACCTTTAGTCCTCGCAGAATACGGGCAGGTCGCGCACGCCCATCTCGCGCATCTCGCCGAAGGTGATCTTCCGGGCGGTGTGCGGTTCTCGCAGCGGACAGGCTTGGGCATGCCGCGATCAAAGCGCCGAGGTAGTCACCTTGCAAATCATCCCTGGCGGTTTAGTTTGCCATCGAGATTAGTCGTTTAAGCCATCGGAACACAGGTTTCGGTGTAGGTACTCTTGGTCTGCATGGTCGCAGCGTCCTAGGGATGAAGGGGCTCATGACGGTTGCTCCTCAGTAATGGCTGTGTCCCGCTTCTTTTTTCAACCGCCATTCTTCGTCTTGCCGATTTTGTAGGGGTCCAGCTTGGCGATCATCTTTGCATACGCTTCCTCGCTAACCTCGCGCCTAAAAGGTAGGCCCTTGCGATATGCGATAGGGGCCACGTAATGGCGTGCTTCACCTCCAAGCATCCGAAAATGTACTCGGCTGCCCTCGCAGCATCGCCGGGGCTGTATTCCCGCAAGTGGCACGTCTCCCGCAAGGGGAGAAGGAGGAGGCGGCGATCTCGTTCAAATCACTTCTGCGGCGGACCGAGATTCTGCAGCAGCAGGTCGATGTCCGGCACCTAAACTTTGTCGTGCGCGCGGTGCTCGCGCTGATCCTGGGTCTGGTCGTGAGCTTTCCAATCAAGAAATGGCCCTCGGCCGCGGCGCTGGCTGCTGCCTATCTCGTGCTGTCGGGCGCGGAGGTCGCGACCCAAAGATCGTTCGTCATGTAAGGCGCGGCATCGTTCGACTAAGATGGGCGGCCCAGGAACGCTGGACCCAGACCTGGCTGGCTGTAAGCGACGAGCGGGCCGCCTTGGTTAGCGGTCGCTACTGGCATCATCTCCGGCAGGAGCGGCCAGCCTAGTGCGGCGGCCGATCAAGAATTCCAGGACCGGCTCATTTCCAAGCTGGGCGAACTGACGCGTGTCGTCCTTCCTCAGGCTAAGTGGATTATGGGCTTGGAGCCGAGGCGCGGAACTCGCGCTGGCGTCCTATTCTGGGGCTTTTTACGTCGAGGGCACGAAGGGTGGCATCTATCAAGAATCGCGCACGAATTCCCTTTCTGTGTCATGAGGATAAGCGGGATTCCGCCCCTGGGCAACTAACTTTGCCACCGAGCGGGCTCCGTCAGGGTGGCAAGGCGCGCACGAACTTCGAAATGGATCGGGTCATCTGCCCTGACGCGCAGCGCGACGACAAATGCGGCCGGCGACATCGTCGAGATCGGGAGCGCGCTCGTCGAGATCCGCAACAAATCGATCGCCTTCCGGCACGAGATGCACAAGCGTCGACGACTATCACATGAGCTTGCCACGGGTTGAATTGAGCAACATTAACCAACCTGATGATAGGCGACTCAAGCCTGCGCGCCTCCCTTGATCGGCATCACCTTCTTGGGATCGAGCCAGTGGTCGATCCGATCAGCCCAATGCTGCATCAGCTTCGTGCGCGAGCCGATCAGCGCGAGCGGTCCGTGCTTCTTGTAGAGACCTTCCACAGTAGAGTTATCGAGATGCGCGAGTTGCAGCTCGACGACATCGCCATCCCATGCCTTGGCGTCCTTGATCTCTTCGTGGTGAGACAGGGTCGAGAACGTGGTCCGAAATCCGTGGGCACAATGATCAGTCTTGGTGTCAATGCCAAGCAGCCGCAAGCGCTTGTTGAGCGTGTTGTTTGATAGCGGCGCGTCCTTCGAGCAGGAAAACGCGTACCGGCGATGGCCGGTCAGCTTCTGAACGCTGCGCAGGATTGCGAGTGCCTGCCGTGACAAAGGCACGACATGGTCCCAGCCGGTCTTCATCTTGGTTGCTGGAATAGTCCAGCGTTCGGCATCCCAATCAACCTCGCTCCACTCCATTTCATTGACCATGCCGGGACGGGGAATGGTCAGCGCATCGAAGCGCAACGCAAGGCCAACAACGTCACCAAACCTCGCTCTCGTCCACGGTGCGTTGATAAGCTTGAAGACGCGCGTCACGTCACGTGGTTCGGTGACGCCGGGACGCGGCGTCGAGATGTTGGCAATCATCTGCCCATTCAGGTTACGGAATGGATTGTAGCCGTCGCCCTCGACATCGGCATAGTCGCAGATTTGCTCGCCGATGCTGCGCACGCGGTCGCGGGTTTCCAGCTTTCCTTCGGCTTCGTATGAACGCATGAACGCGAGCACGTCCGGACGCTTGATGTCCTGCCTGCTTAGCTTGCCGAAGCGATCCTTGACGTAGCCGACGCGGAGCTCAAGCACCTCGATGGTCTTGGGGTCGCGCACCGCGACGATCCTGCCGCGTTTGACTTTCTCCACCTTCTTCTTTGCGAGCCACTCGTCGGCCCATTGCCCGAAAGCTCGAGCGGCCGCCTGCCTGTGCTTGTCGAGCTGCTTCTCGGTGCTTGGGTCTTTGCCGTCCTTGAGCAGGACTTTGGCCTTGTCGCGCTCGCGCCGCGCGTCGGCGAGCGAGAGCGTGCCATCCTTGCCGTTGCCGTAAGGGCCGATGGAGTAGGTTTTCTGGCGGCCGTGGAAGCGATAGCCCATCCGCCAAAGCTTGGAAGCAGCGTTGCCGGGCCCGCTCTGGTCCGGCGTGACGAAGAGATAGAGGCCGCCGCCAGTCACGTCGGAAATCTTGGCGGGACTCCACGCGCCATTGTCGAATCTCGGTCGCGCAGCGCGGCAGTCGACGTCGGTTCTGATCTGCTCGGGGTTGGCGCACGCGCCACCGTTCTTGCGGGCCATCTGCTCAATTCCTTCGTTCGGAATAGCGAAAGTCGCCGTGAACGTTTGTTCTCCCGATACCAACACGATACCAACAAAAATACCAACAAATCGGGCGGCTGGGATCGGATGAGAACAAACGGTGTCGAACACCGATGTACGCGGAAGTGCCTATTTTTCAAGGGTTTCCGAGCACTGCGCGGACGGTTGCGGACGCTTTCGAACTGGTTTGAACAGCCTAGTTGGTGCCCCTGGCCGGAATCGAACCAGCACTCCTTGCGGAACTCGATTTTGAGTCGAGCGCGTCTACCAGTTCCGCCACAGGGGCCCTCGGTCGGCCCGTGGCTGGGCGTCGCGAAGCCGGCGGACTATAGCCATGGAAAAGACGGGGTCAACCCGCGCCAAAGTGATCCCGCGTGTTCTCGACAGGGGCTTCGACGGAGGCTAGAGGCTAGGTCGATTCTAGACGCCCAGAGGCTGCCGTGACGACGAAAAGTGCTGCAATACCAGCGTTCAGCTCGGCTGCCGCAAGTCCCGCGCTGACGGCTTCGGCGGCCGTCACCCTGATTGCGGCCGCTACCATCGCGGGCGCCTGGTTCTTCCAGCTCGTGCTGGAGATCCTGCCCTGCCCGCTGTGCCTGGAGCAGCGCTACGCCTACTATCTGGCGATCCCGCTCGGCGCGCTCACGGCGCTTGCCGCAAGAGGCGGCGCGCCGCGGCCGCTGCTCCTGGCCGGGCTCGCCGTGCTTGCGCTGGCGAGCTTGGCCAATGCCGGCCTCGGCACCTATCACGCCGGCGTCGAATGGGGGTTTTGGAAGGGCCCGACCGATTGCTCCGGTCCCGTTGTCAACCTCGGCTCGGCCTCCGATCTGCTGTCACGGCTCGACACGGTGAAGGTGATTCGCTGCGACGAGGTGCAGTGGCGTTTTCTTGGCCTCTCGCTGGCCGGCTACAACGTGCTCATCTCGCTTGCGATGGCGGCGATCGCGGCGTGGGGATTTGTCAAAACCGCGAAAAGCTAATCCCTCATGGTTCGAGACGTGCGCCTCAGGATGAGGATTGGCAGCTAATCATCCACGTCGTCCTGCGTGCGTCCGAACAGATGCACGATGCCGGGGGTTGCGATGGTCACGAACACGAAGCGTGACAGATGATGCGCGCCGACGAAGATCGGGTCGATGTGCAGGGTCAGCGCCAGCGCCAGCATCGCGTCCATCGCACCCGGCGCGAATGCGACGATGACGTCGGAAGATTTCACGTGGGTCGTCAGCGCCACGATCGCGACGAAGATACCGGAGACCGCGATCGCGATCGCGAACGAGCCGAGCGCCGCGTTGATGTGGCCGGCAAGGGTCTTGATCTTCATCCGCGCAAAACGGCTGCCGATCAGCGCGCCGATGCCGACCAGCGCCACGCCGCGTACCCAGTTCGGCAGGCCGCCTTCGATCCATCCCGCTCCGTGCAGCACGCTGGAGGCGATCATCGCACCGAACATCCAGCTCGCGGGAAATTTCGCGAGCCGCAACAAAAGCGATAGCGCGAGCGACGCGACGACGAGGATCAGGAGCTCGAACGGCGAGGCGATCGTGGTCGTGAGCGACGGCGCTGCCGAGGGCGCGACACCGCCGATCGCCAGCACCATCGGCAGTGCCGCGGTGAGGATGATCACGCGCATGGTCTGCACCACCGCGATCCCCGGCAGATCGGCGCCGCGTTCGACCGCCAGGATCGTGATCTGCGACAGCGCGCCTGGGCTTCCGGCGAGAAAAGCCGAGGTGCGGTCCCAGCCATGGATGCGTTGCAGGTAGTAGCTCGAGCCGAACGTCGAGCAGAAGGTCGCCAGCGCGAGCAGCCCGATCGTCAGCGGATAGGCGCTGACCTGCTGAATCAGATGACGTGAAACGACGGACCCCAGGGAGATGCCGAGCAGCACCAGCACGGTCTGCGTCAGGATCGGCGGTACCGCGAGCGGGCGGCCGGCGATCGCGGCGATCCCGACCGCGATCATGGCGCCGGATATCAATCCCCCCGGCAGGTTCGCGAACTGGAAGACCAGTCCGCCGACCGCGCCGATGACGAGCGTCTCGACCGCGCTTCTGATCTTGGCGCGGGACGGCGGCTCAATGGGCAGGGAGGCGGTGATCTGTTTCACACCGCCTTATGGCAAATCGGAAAGACGCGCACAATTGCGGCCATGTCATGCCGCAATGCGCGCTTCCAGGGGCGAATGTGACGGAATTACTTCGCGGCGGGGGCGGCGGTGCCGGCCTTCGCTTCCTTCATGCACTCGGAGCGGAATTTCTTGCGCTCCTTGCCGTGCAGGCCCTTCGCATCCGCCTGCTTGGAACATTCGAGCGATTCGGCCGAGTGCTGCTTCGGTGCCTTCTTGTCGGTCGTGGTGGCTGCAGTATCGCTCTTTGCGGCGGGCGCCGCGGTCTGCGCGAAGGCGGTGCCGGTGGCGAACAGGGAGGCGAGGGCGACGACGGCGAGGCGCGAGGCGAGGGTCATGTGTTGCACTCTTGGTTGCAAATTGAGAAGGCGGAGAACGTCGGCCCGCATTGCTGAACGCCACATGAATGGAGGGCGCACGGCGATCACTTAATTTTGGCCGCGAAAAGCATCGCTTCCTTGTCCAGTGCCGCCGACACGCTAGGATAGTGATCCCAATTTGCTTCCCCCGGGGCAGATCTAAGGAGGAGACGAGGATGACCAATCAGGCAAAATTGTTCTGCGCAATTGCGGCATCGAGCGTTGCGGCGTTGCTCGCGACCGCGCCGGCCCAGGCGCTGACCACGCAGGAATGCAGCGCCAAGTATCAGGCGGCCAAGAAGGACGGCACGCTTGGTAGCATGAAGTGGAATGATTTCCGGAAAGCCCAGTGCGGTGCGGATGCAAGCCCCGCCGCAGCTCCCGCTGCCGCCGCACCGGCGGCCCCGGCAGTAACTCCCGAACCTAAGCAGGCGAAGAAGGAAGCCGCTCCGCCCGCAACTGCGGCGCCGGCTGCCACTGGCCCCGCGATCTTCCCGAACGCGGTCGATCCGAAATACAGCAAGGAGACCGCCGGCAAGGCCCGCATGCATACGTGCGTCGACCAGTACAACGCCAACAAGGCGACCAACGGCAATGGCGGCCTGAAGTGGATCCAGAAAGGCGGTGGCTATTACAGCGAATGCACCAAGCGCCTGAAGGGCGCAGCCTAAGCTTTGAAGTAAGATGAGCGGCCGGGGCTATCCTCCGGCCGCTCAGTCGTTCGCCAGCAGCTTCTCGGCCGACTTTGCAATCATCTGTGCCCGCTTGCGCGGGCCACGCTCGACGAAGAGCATGCTCTGGCCGAACACGAAGCAGTAGAACAGGAAGGCCTGCGCATCGGCCTCATCGGCCCCGCGGCCCGCCTTGCGATAGAGTTCCGCGACATGTTTGAGGCGCGCCGCGTCGACGCTCGCCACCGCTGATGCCGCAGTCTCGTCGGCTCTCGCCCATTGCCGGATCGCAAGCTCGATCGCCATCGCGGCCGGGTTCATGCGTTCGGAATAAAGCTGGATCACCGCCTTCAGCCGCTCGCGCGGGCTTTGTCCGTCGAGGCTCGTCTGCTGCGCGATCGCTTCAGTGCGCCCCTCGCGCCAGCGTTCCAGCATCGCGCCAAGCAGTGCGGCGCGGTCGGCGAAGCGGCGATAGAAGCCGCCTTTGGTGACGCCGAGATTTTTCGCGAGCACCTCGACCCGCACGCCCTCGACCCCAGTGCGGGCAAGCTCCGCGAAGGCCGCCTCGACCCAGACATCGCCTTTGGCATCACTCATGAATTCGCCTCTCACCGAGGTTTGATACGGTGCCGTATTGCTAACCCGCCATGGCCCTGATACGCTACCGTATCAAAAATCAAAAGGCGGGCAAAAGGCGGGAACGGCGATGCAGGAGGCGACCTATCGCGGCACGGTCTATCCGTGGCAATGCGACCATGTCGGCCACATGAACATCATGTGGTATGTCGGCAAGTTCGACGAGGCCAACTGGAATCTGTTCGCGCGCCTCGGGTTGACGCCGAGCTATCTGCGCACCTCCGGCCGCGGCATGGCCGCAGTGCAGCAGAACATCACCTACAAGCGCGAGCTGCTCGCCGGCGACATCATCGAGGTCCGCAGCATCCTGCTCGAGGTCCGCGAGAAATTGATCCGCTTCCGGCACGACATGACCAACGCCGAGACCGGCGAGATATCAGCAACCTGCGAGATCACTGGCGTGCACATGGACCGCGAGGCCCGCAAGTCGACGCCATTCGACGCCGTGATCCGCGAGACTGCGATGCGGCATCTCGCCGAGCCGGTCATGGCGTGACGCGATGGCCACTTTCGAGCCGAAGAATCCGGATTTTCGCGCGGCCGCAGCCCGCCTGTTCGACGGACAGCCGGCGATGCGGACGCTCGGCATGTCGCTCGCGCACCTTGCGCCGGGCGAGGCGGCGCTGGCGATGGATTATGCAGCCGGCTTCACCCAGCAGAACGGCTTTGTCCATGCTGGCATCATCACCGCAGGCCTCGACAATGCCTGCGGCGTGGCCGCCTTCACGCTGATGCCGGGTGAGGCCGACATCCTCACCGTCGAGTTCAAGACGAACCTGCTCGCGCCGGCGCGGGGCGAGGGCTTCATCTTCAGGGCCGAGGTGGTCAAGCCTGGCCGCACGCTCACTTTCTGCGAGGCCAAGGCCTTCGCGCCGCAGGACGGTACGACGAGGCTGGTTGCGACCATGACCGCCACGCTGATGACGCTGATCCGCGGCGACGCCGCGCAGGCCGGCTCGCCCGCCTGAGCCAGAAGCAGGCGGGATGCCTGCAGTCGGTTTTTTCGGCTGTCATTGCCAGCGGGGCATTCTATATGCTTGTCCGTAACGTTTCTGCGCCTCTGGCCGTAGAAGTACCGACGGGCCGAATTGGGACGGGTTTATGACTGGACTTAAAGATAAACGGACGCGTCGCGAGGCGCTTGCGCTGATCGGAGCCGCTGCGGTGCTCGCAGGCGGTCTCCGGGTTGGCCGCGCCGCGACGGCCGATGACGATACGATCCTGACTGAAGCCGCCGTGCTGCGCGATCCCGACGTGCCCGTGATCGGCAATCGCGACGGCGACATCACCATCGTCGAGTGGTCCGACTATCAATGTCCCTATTGCCGACGCGTCGAGCCGGAGCTGCGCCAAATCGTCCAGGACGACGGCAAGGTCCGGCTGGTGCTGAAGGACTGGCCGATCCTCGGACCCGTCTCGGTGACTGCGGCGCGGCTGGCGCTCGCGGCCAAATTCCAGGACAAGTACGACCAGGCGCATGATGCGATGATGGGCGTGAACTCTCGCCTGACCGAGCCGCGCATCAACGAGCTGCTGGTGGGCGCCGGGGTCGACATGGATCGCCTCAAGCGTGATCTCACCGGCCGCGCCAAGGACATCGACGCGATCCTGAAACGCAACCACGATCAGGCCGTGGCCTTCGGCTTCAACGGCACGCCGTCCTTCATCGTCGGCAAATTCCGTGTGCCCGGCGTGCTCACCATGGCCGAGTTCGAGCAGGTGATCGCGGACGCGCGCAAGGCCAAGGCGGGCAAAGGCGACTGAGCGCCGCGCAGCAAGACAAGGGCGCCGTCGCGGATGGCGACGGCGCCCTGTCGATGGCTTGCTGAGTGCAAGCCGTTACTTCGACGAAATTCTCACCCAGTCCTTGTGCGCGCGATCAACGAGCGCGTCCCAATCGGCCTTCGCGACGTCCCAGTTGACGATGGTGCGACTGGTTGCAGCGACCTCGCTGTTGGCAGACGGCTGCATCGAATCGTGAATGTAGACGCCGATGCCGAGCAGCAGCGCGCCCAGGATCATTCCGAACAAAACTCTCATAGCGAACCTCCGGTGACCGGCAATAACGTTCAGTGCCGGACAAGAGTTCCCGGTCAGTGCGGCGAGGATAAGGACGACCTGTTCACGCGCCATTCAGCCATTGCAGCAGCTCCGCGTTGATCTCGCGCGGATAGCAATGGCTGAGATCGTCGATCTCGCGATAGGTGACGTCTGCGCCGGCGGCTGACAAGGCAGACTGGGTTTGCCGCGCGACCTGGACTGGAAACATCCAGTCGAGCTTGCCGTGAGTGATGAAAGTCGGCAGGCCCTGCAGGCGCGCGGCGTCCGCCATCTCCGCCATCAGCGGATGGAAGGTCGCCGAGACCGGCGCAAGATGCGTGAAGGGCGAGGCGGCCTCGAGGCCGCTGACATAGCAGAACGTGCCGCCGTCACTCATGCCGGTCAAAAGCAGGCGCGATGGATCGACATTCCACAGGCTGCGGACGGTTTCGAGGATGCGCGCGAGATTCGGCGTATCGGCGTCGTCGCCCATCAGCGCCCAGGTCGGCCCCGTCGCGGTCGGCGCGATCAGGATCGCACCGATGCTGCGCGCATCGCGCAGCCAGCTCCACAGGAAGCCGCGGCCATTGCCGCTGCCGCCATGCAGCGCCATCACCAGCGGCCAGGACCGCTCGGGCGTGTAATATTCCGGCACGTAGAGCGAGTAGCCGCCGCGGCTGCCGGGTTCGTTGTTACGATGGAAGATGCCGGTCTGCCCGGTGGGAGCCGCGGCCAGCCGGCCCAGGAGATTCTCGTCCGCGCGCATCTCGGCGTTGAGAAAGAAGCTGCTCACCGGCGGAAATTTTTGAGCAAGCGGATAGAGCGCTTCCTGCGCACGCGGCACGTGCCGCAGCGCGCGGAAGACGGCGACGAGATCACCATTGCCGGTTTGAGCCGTCCGCAGGCCAACGAATGCGCCGAGCGTTTCCTCGCATGCGCGATAAAGCGAGCTTCGCATGTCGGCAAAGGCGTCTGGCCATTCGGAAAGCTGCGACCGCGCGGCCTGCAAGGTCTCGTCCGGCGTGCCGATCGCAGACATGACGGAGTCGAAGGCTGGCGGGTGCAAATGCCGCGCGACGAAGCCGAGCGCGTTCAACGCATCGAGCAGCGGCGGCAGCACGGCCACGATGTCATCGACCACGGCCTCGCTCATCGGCTCGCGTTCCTGTCCGGCTTTGGCGCAGCCTTAATCAGTGCAGCCTCGGTGCCTTCAACAGCTTCATGCGGTCGGTCGAGGTCACCGTCACGTCGAAGGTGACGCCTTCGTGGTGCACCGTCAGCGGCACATCGACGCCCGCCGTGCCGAGCGACCACAGTTTGCGATAGAAGCCCGTCTGGCTGGTCACCTTCTCGCCATCGACGGCCAGGATGACGTCGCCGGTCTTGAGCTCGGCGCGCGCCGCTGGCCCGTTCGAGGAGATGCCGATGATCACCACGCGGCGATCGATCTCGGTCGAAAACAACCCGAGCCACGGCCGTGCCGGCTTGTTGACGCGGCCGAATTTACGCAAATCGTCCAGGATCGGCGTGAGCAGATCGATCGGCACGACCATGTTGACGTGCTCGGCCTTGCCATCGCGTTCGCGCTCGAGTTGCAGCGAGCCGATCCCGATCAGCTCGCCGCGATCGTTGAACAGCCCCGTGCCACCCCAGTTCGGATGGGCAGGATAGGTGAAGATCGCTTCATCCAGGAGATATTCCCAGTAGCCGGCGAATTCCTGTTTGGCCACGATCTGGCTCGCGACCGATCGCGTGCGCCCGCCGGCACCGCCGACCACGACGCGGTCGCCGGTTCTGGTCGCGGCCGACGAGCCGAGCGGAACTGGCGCGAGGTCGAGCTTGCCGAGCGCCTGCACCAGGCCGAAGCCGGTGACCTGGTCGAAACCCAGCACATGGCCTTCCATCACGCGTCCGTCGCCGAGATGCAGCCATACGGCTTCCGCCTCGGTAATGAGGTAGCCGATGGTCAGCACCAGTCCGTCATCGATCACGATGCCATTGCCGGCGCGCTCGGTGCCGAGCGTCTCGGCGCTGAAGGCATCCGCCGGGATGATGGAATGCAGGCCGACGACGGAGGAGAGCACACGGTCGAGATCGAATCCGTAGTCACCGGCACGCGGCTGATGTGCCGGCGGCACTCTCCATTCGGTCAGAGCGGGCATGGAGTTCTCTCCTTGCGAGTCTCTTGGCCTGGGCGTTCCAGCATTTGCGGCAACGAGCAAGGCGCGAAGTACGGTCAATGTAAGCCTCGAAGGGCTGTCTTGAAAGACCGTCGGAACAGACGGCCAACGCGAATTGATGAAATTGGTGTCACAACTCGCGTGCCGCTTCGGCCGCATGGCAGGTGTCCCGGCCGGTGCTAGGCGGGCTGAAGCGAAGCTGCTAACCATTGCCGCTTCTCGTTTTGACCAAGGGATCACGGACCGAAGCATGGACAACCGCAGCGATATCTGGCGTGGCATTGATACGATCAAGGCGCGTTTCATCGACTTGAGCGACAAGGTCTGGGGAACGCCGGAGGTGTGCTACACCGAGGCGCGCTCGGCCGCCGAGCATCTTGCCGAGCTGCGGCATCAGGGCTTCCGCATCACCGAGAATGTCGCGGATATTCCGACCGCGCTGATAGGCGAGTGGGGCGAGGGCGGTCCGGTCATCGCTTTCATGGGCGAATATGACGCGTTGCCGGGTCTCAGCCAGGAGGCGGGCGTCGCGGAGCACCGTCCGGTCGAGACCGGCGGCCATGGTCACGGCTGCGGTCACAATCTGCTCGGCTCTGCCGCGCTGCTAGCGGCGACGGCGGTGAAGGACTGGCTCGCCGAGCACAAGGTGCCCGGCCGCGTGCGTTATTACGGCTGCCCGGCAGAAGAAGGCGGCGCGGCCAAGGCCTTCATGGTGCGCTCCGGCGCGTTCGAGGACGCCGACATCGCGATCACCTGGCATCCGCACAGCTTCTGGGAAGTGGCGGTGACGCCGTCGCTCGCCAACACGCGTGCCGATTTCATCTTCACCGGCCGCACCTCGCATGCGGCGGCTTCGCCGCATCTGGGCCGCTCCGCACTCGACGCGGTCGAATTGATGAACGTCGGCGTCAACTACATGCGCGAGCACATGCCGAGCGACGCGCGCGTTCATTATGCGCTGCTCGACACCGGCGGCATCGCGCCGAACGTGGTGCAGGCCCATGCCCGCGTGCGCTACTCCATTCGCGCCCGGGATCTGCCCGGCATGAATGAACTCGTCGAGCGCGTGAGCAAGATCGCGCAGGGCGCTGCCCTGATGACCGAGACCAAGGTGGAGATGAAGATCATTTCCGCCGTCTCCAACATCCTGCCCAATGCGCCGCTGGAGCAGGCGCTGCACCGGGTCATGGAAGAGCTCGGACCGCCGCATTTCGACGATGCCGACAAGAATTTCGCCGGCCAGATTCGCGCAACGCTGAGCGACAAGGATATCGCGTCGGTCTATTACGCGATCGGCATGGAGCCGACGGAGCGGCCGCTCGCCGACTTCCTGGTGCCGCTCGATGCCAAGCGCAATCCGCTGGTCGGCTCGACCGACGTCGGTGACGTAAGCTGGGTGGTGCCGACGGTGCAGGTCCATGCACCGACGGTTGCAATCGGCACGCCGTTCCACACCTGGCAGGTGGTGGCGCAGGGCAAGAGCCCGCACGCCCACAAGGCGATGGTGCAGGCCGCCAAGGCGATGGCCGGTCTCGGCATCAAGGCGCTGACGGAGCCCGAGCTGATCAAGGAAGCGAAAGCGGACCTGAAGAAGCGCACGGCAAAGACACCTTATGTCTGTCCGCTGCCTGATCATGTTGCGCCACCGCTGGATATGTCCGTGGCGTAGAATTCTGTCTCGTTACTTCGTCTGATCTGCCGAACAAATTTTCCGCAGTGCAACGTTGATAAGCGGGCGTTTTGCTACCGAATTGCCGAACGGTTGGGCGGCGGAACAGAGTTTTGCCCAAGAGACAGCCAGAAGACCGTTTGCATACACACGGTCGCAGTTGACGTACGCCCCATTCGGTGTGCCATCTACCGCCAGCAAACCCGGCGGCCGCTCTTGCGGCCGCCTGCATCCATTTCGGAACCAGACGGGGGACAACCATGCTGGACAAGAAACTGCGCGCAATGATCGACAAGGTGGCGGACGGCCGGATGGATCGCCGCGCCTTCATTCAGCGCATGGCCGCTGTCGGCCTGACCGCCCCGCTGGCCAACCAGATCCTCGCGCTCGGCGGCGTCGCCATGGCCGAGGGTCCCTCGACCTACAAGCCCACCAAGCGCGGTGGCGGCGGCGCACTGAAGCTGCTGTGGTGGCAGGGCCCGACCCTGCTCAACCCGCATTTCGCGACCGGCACCAAGGACCAGGACGGCTCGCGCCTGTTCTATGAACCGCTCGCCTGCTGGGATCCCGACGGCAACATGAAGCTGGTGCTCGCCGCCGAGATCCCCTCGATCCAGAACGGCGGTCTCGCCGCCGATGGCAAGTCGGTGACCTGGAAGCTCAAGCCCGGTGTCAAATGGCATGACGGCAAGCCGTTTACCGCCGACGACGTCGTGTTCAACTGGGAATATGCCAAGGACCCCGCGACCGCAGCGACCAGCATTGCCGTCTATCGCGATATCACGGTCGAGAAGATCGACGATCTCACGGTCCGTATCCTGTTTCCCAAGCCGACCCCGTTCTGGGCCGACGCCTTCGTCGGCGCTGCGGTCGGACCGATCATCCCCAAGCATTTGTTTGAGGCGTACAAGGGCGCCAAATCCCGTGAAGCGCCGAACAACCTCTCGCCGGTTGGCACCGGCCCGTACAAGTTCATCGAGTTCAAGCCGGGCGATCTCGTGCGCGGCGAGCTCAATCCCGACTATCACATGCCGAACCGTCCCTATTTCGACACGCTCGAGATGAAGGGCGGCGGCGATGCCGTCTCGGCGGCGCGTGCCGTCATCCAGACCGGCGAATATGATTTCGGTTACAACATCCAGGTCGAAGACGACGTGCTGCTTCGCCTGGAGAAGGGCGGCAAGGGCAAGGCGGTCTACGCTGTCGGCGGCGATACCGAGTTCATCGTGCTGAACTCCACCGATCCCAACACCGAGGTGGACGGCGAGCGCTCCTCGATGAAGACCAAGCATCCGCTGTTCTCGGATCCCGCGGTGCGCAAGGCACTGACGATGCTGGTCGACCGCGAGGCGGTCAAAAAGGCGATCTACGGCCGCGCCGGACGGACCACCGCGAACTTCCTCAACGGTCCCGAAAAGTTCGTGTCGAAGAACAACACCTGGGAATTCAATATCGAGAAGGCGGCGAAGGTCCTCGACGACGCCGGCTGGAAGCCCGGTGCGGACGGCATTCGCGAGAAGGACGGCAAGAAGCTGAAGCTCCTCTACCAGACCTCGATCAACGGCCCGCGCCAGAAGACCCAGGCCATCGTCAAGCAGGCCTGCCAGAAGGCCGGTATCGACGTCGAGCTGAAATCGGTCGTCGCCTCCGTGTTCTTCTCCTCCGACGTCGGCAATCCCGACACCTATCCGAAGTTCTATGCGGATATGGAGATGTTCCAGATCCCGATGAGCCAGCCCGACCCGGCCCAACACATGCGCCGCTACATCTCGAGCAACGTCGCCACCAAGGAGAACAAGTGGCAGGGTCCCAACTTCACGCGTTGGGCCAACAAGGACTACGACGCGATCATCGAAGCCGCGGAAGGCGAGATGGATCCGATCAAGCGCGCGGAGCTCTACATCAAGGCCAATGATCTCCTGATCAAGGAGGTCGTCTTCATCCCGGTGCAGCATCGCCTCAAGGTGGAAGCCGCCGCCAATAACCTCGTGTGTATCGTCAGCGGCTGGGCCAACGAAACCGACAACCTGTTCGACTGGTACCGGGAGGTATGAGCGCGGGGCGTAGACGGGGTCTTTCCCTATGAGTCAGTATGTCCTGCGTCGCGTCTTGATCGCCATTCCGAGCCTGCTCGGCATCTCGCTCGTGTTGTTCGTGGTGCTGGCGCTTGCTCCGGGCGATCCGTTCTCGGAGCTGGCGACCAATCCGAACGTGCCGGCCGAAGTCGCAGCCTCCCTTCGGGCGAAGTTCGGCCTCGATGATCCGATCTATCTTCGCTACCTGCACTGGATCTCGGCCATGGCGCATGGCGACTGGGGCTTCTCCTTCGTCAGCCGGATGAACGTCGACCAGCTCATCCTCCAGCGCCTGCCGGCGACGCTCTACGTGGTCGGCTCGGCGCAGATCCTGGCGCTCCTGATCGCCATACCCGTCGGCGTCTACGCGGCGACCAAGCCATATTCGCTGTTCGACCAGATCGCCAACACGCTCGCCTTCGTCGGCTTCTCGCTGCCGACCTTCTTTACCGGCATCCTGTTCATCCTGATCTTCTCGGTCACGCTGGACTGGCTGCCCCTGGTCTACACCACCGATGTCAAGGGGACCGGGATCCACTGGGTGCTCGAGATGATCCGGCAGGCGATTATGCCTGTGGCGGTGCTCGGCCTGTTCCAGGCGGCTTCCATGACGCGCTTCGTGCGCTCGGCGATGCTCGATGTGATCCGGCTCGATTACGTCACCACCGCCCGCGCCAAGGGGCTCGGACAGGCCAAGGTGATCGTCAAGCACGTGATGCGCAACGCGATGATCCCGGTCGTCACGCTCATTGCGTTGCAGATGCCGGCCGTGTTCGGCGGCGCCATCGTCACCGAGCAGATCTTCCGCATCCCCGGCATCGGCTCGCTGCTCATTTCCTCCATCCTCGCCAACGACACGCCGGTGGTGATGGCCGTCACCTTCGTCTTCGCGTGCCTCGTTGTGCTGTTCAATCTCATCGCGGACGTCCTGTATGGCTGGCTTGACCCTCGCATCTCCCTCCGCTGAGACGGCCACCGAGCGGGCCGCCTACTCGCCCTGGCGCGAGACGTGGCGGCGTTTTCGCCGCCATCGGCTCGCCGTGCTCAGCGCGTTCCTGCTGCTGCTCCTGATCCTTGCGGTGCTGGTCGGCCCGTTGCTCTGGCGGGTCAAGATCAACGATATCGACATCGTGGCTGGGCTCCAGGGACCCTCGCTCGCCCACCCCTTCGGCACCGACGATCTCGGCCAGGACCTGCTGGCGCGCATGATCTACGGTGGCCGCATCTCGCTTGCGGTGGGCCTTGCCGCGATGCTGGTCTCGGTATTCGTCGGCACGCTGATCGGCGCGCTCGCCGGCATGTCGCGCGGTGCGCTCGGACATGGCCTGATGTGGCTCACCGATCTCTTCCTGTCGCTGCCGCCATTGCCGCTCTTGCTCCTGCTCATCTATCTCTTCCGCGACGGGCTGAAGGCGATGTTCGGCCCCGAAGGCGGCATCTTCATCCTGATCGTGCTCGTGATCGGCGGCCTGCGCTGGATGCCGGTCGCCCGTCTCGTGCGCGCGCAGTTCCTGTCGATCCGCGAGAAGGAATTTGTCGAGGCGGCACGCGCGCTCGGGTCGAGCCCGGTGCGGCAGGTGGTGCGCCACATCCTGCCCAATGCCGTGGGGCCGGTAATCATTGCTGGCACCATCGACGTCGCGGCCGCGATCATCGCGGAATCGACGCTGTCCTTCCTCGGCCTCGGCTTTCCGCCGGATACCCCGACCTGGGGACGGCTGCTCTATGATGCCAAGGATTTTCTCGACATCGGCCCGCACTGGGCGCTCTTTCCGGGCAGCGCGATCTTCATCGCGGTGGTCGCCATCAACTTTATCGGCGACGGCCTGCGTGACGCGCTCGATGCGCGACGGGTGATCTGATGGCGCCGCTGCTCGAAATCAAAGGGCTCAAGACCCACTTTTCGACCGACGACGGCATTTTGCAGGCCGTCGACGGCGTCGACATCTCCATCAACAGGGGCGAGACGCTCTGCGTCGTCGGCGAATCCGGCTGCGGCAAGACCGTGACCGCGATGTCGATCCTGAAGCTGATCGCGATGCCGCCCGGCCGCATTGCGGCCGGCCAGATCATCTTCGAGGGCCGCGATCTCGTGCCGCTGACGAGCAACCAACTGGACGACATCAGGGCCAAGGAGATCGGCTTCATCTTCCAGGAGCCGATGACCTCGCTCAACCCGGTGCTGACCGTCGGCGAGCAGATCGCCGAGAGCCTGCGCCGCCACGAGGCAGTGACCAGGAAGCAGGCGCTCGAGCGCACCATCGAGATGCTGAAGCTGGTGCAGATCCCGAATGCCGAAGGCCGCGTGCACAATTATCCGCACCAGTTCTCCGGCGGCATGCGCCAGCGCGTGATGATCGCGATGGCGCTCGCCTGCAAGCCCAAGCTCGTTATCGCCGATGAACCCACCACCGCGCTTGACGTCACCATCCAGGCGCAGATCCTCGATCTGCTCCAGGACATGAAGGAGCGTTTTGGCATGGCGGTGATGCTGATCACCCATGCCATGGGCGTCGTCGCCGAGACCGCACAGCGCGTCGTCGTGATGTATGCCGGCAAGGTGGTCGAGGAGGCGCTCGTCGACGACCTGTTCGGCGATCCCCGACACCCCTATACGCAAGGCCTGATCCGTTCGATCCCGCGCATCGATCTCGACAGCGAGCACAAGACGCGCCTCGAGGCGATCGGCGGCTCGGTGCCGATCCTGATCAATCCGCCGGTCGGTTGCCGCTTCGCACCGCGCTGCCGCCACGCCATGAGCATCTGCACCGAGAAGGAGCCGCGTTTGCGCGAAATCGCCCCCGGCCACCGCATGGCCTGTCATCTGGGAGACGCGTCATGAGCGAACCCTTGCTGCGGGTCTCGGGCCTCAAGAAGCATTTTCCTGTGCTCGGCGGCCTGTTGTCGCGCCAGGTCGGCAGCGTCTATGCGGTCGACGGCGTGTCGTTCTCGGTCAATCGCGGCGAGACGCTTGGTCTCGTCGGCGAATCCGGCTGCGGCAAGTCCACGACGGGACGCTGCGTGCTGCGCCTGATCGAGCCGACCGACGGCGAGGTGGTGTTCGACGGCCAGGACGTGCGCAAGCTCGGCGGCAATGATCTGCGCGCGATGCGGCGGAACATGCAGCTCGTGTTCCAGGACCCGTTCGCCTCGCTCAATCCGCGCATGACCGTGGGCGCGATCCTCGGCGAGGCCTTCACCATCCATAACCTTGCGTCATCGGCCAAGGAGCGCGAGGAGCGCGTAGCAGGCCTCCTGGTGAAGGTCGGGTTGAAGGCCGAGCACATGCGGCGCTACCCGCACGAATTCTCCGGCGGCCAGCGCCAGCGCATCGTGATTGCACGCGCGCTCGCGGTCGAGCCGAAACTGATCGTCTGCGACGAGCCGGTCTCCGCGCTCGACGTCTCGATCCAGGCGCAGGTGATCAACCTCTTGGAGGATCTCCAGGCCGAGCTGAACCTCACTTATCTCTTCGTCGCGCACGACCTCTCGGTGGTCGAGCACATCTCCGACCGCGTGGCCGTGATGTATCTCGGCCGCATCGTCGAACTCGCGAAAGCGAGCGATCTCTACCGCAACCCGCAGCATCCCTATACCAAGGCGCTGCTCTCGGCCGTGCCGGTGCCCGATCCCAAGCTCAAGCGCAACCGCATCCGCCTCAAGGGCGACGTACCGAGCCCGATGAATCCGCCAAAGGGCTGTCACTTCCACACCCGCTGCCCGATTGCCCAGCCACGCTGCTCAGAGAGCTCGCCGGAGCTGAAGGAAGGGGCGGGCGGTCACGCCGTGGCGTGTCATCTGGTCTGACGGATGCGCTGAGTCACAGCGGCCCAACGCAAATGCAATGCGTGCACCGGCACGGGATTTCAGCGAATGAATGCGTTCGAGTTAGGCACTTCGATCGATTCTCTACCATTCGTCGACGGAAAGCCAACGCTGTGCGCGGCCTTTTATGTGACCCTTTATTTTGAAGACGGGCACCTCGAAGAAAAGCGCCAAGCCTGTATCGACTTGTTCGAGGATTACTCCAAAATGGGTGGAGAGGCGTTCAAGTGGCGTTGGTGTACTGATCCCAAGAGCCACAGATGGAGGCGTTTTGCACCAGACTATCACCCCCGCTGCTGGCACTTGGAGCTACAGGGAAACGTCTGGCAGTACTGCTATCACTCTGGCGAGACCTACGACAACTGTGCGCCTTGGCGAATCTGCGCATTCGGCTATCCATTGTCGGCTCCGGGACACAAGTTGAGTTACTTCAATGCTGCCTGGCCGGTCAGCTGGCTTACAGACTTCTCTTCTTCCAAGGTAGCTACGTTCGTTGAAAATTGGTGCGCGCGTCTTCAGCCGTTGCATGGTAGCGGCGGCATTTGTGTCTTGTCCCCGCTTGACACAACGAGGGAGGCGCAGATGGCACCGCATGTGCGCGGTTTAGCGGAGCGATTTCCAGGTGTGGAGGTCGATTATCCAGCTAGCCATGCGCTTTACCTCCAAGACGGCATCAAGGGCGTCAATTGGCTAACTTGTCTTGGAGAACGCTGGATCGCGAAATTGGGAGGGGTGTCCAATCTCAAGAGCGCCCTAAGTGAGGAGCTCACCCTTCATGAGTATGCAGGCGGCGTGCTAATTCAGGCTGGTGCAATGCCTCAGATCGGGGACGCCTGCCTTCCGCAATACCGGCGGATGTCTCGTCTCCTGAAGCCGGTTCGTGTCCAGGATCATGGTGCCTTTCCCGGATTTGACAAAGAGGCTACCCGAGCGTGGTTCAATCGCTTCGACTAGGTGATACATCGCCCTGAAAATCCTTACGGCGGCGTGTCAACTGGCTTGACGAAGCAGAACGCCGATGAAGGCCTAGAGAAGGTCGTAGTCCGAAAGTGCCTGCCTGAAGGCCTTCGCAGAGGTGTGTCAGAGCTGCGTGCCGTCGCGATTGGCGCGCTTACCGCTTGTCGCGCAGGCCGTAATCCGCAAGTGCCTACCGGAAAGCCGCTGTCGACGTGTGGTGATGAGCGAACAGGCCTGCTTCCCGCGCGCCGGCGACATTCTCCGCGAGGTCGTCGACGAAGAGAACCGCCTCAGGCCTCGCCCGCAGCTCCGACAGGCAAAGGCGGTAGCATCGCGGGTCCGGCTTCGCCGCCTTGAACTGGGCGGAGGTGCAGGAGCTGGCGAACCAGGGAGAAGCCGATCACAGCGATCAGCAGGACGAGGCCAACGACGTAGGTCATTCGCACGGCGGCCGCCCGGCGCCAGGGGGCTAGCACGTCATCCTGCGACTTGCTCGCGAGCACCATCAGGGGGTGTTGGTCGCTTCGTTGATAGTAACTCAAGCGCTGCACGCCATCGAGCGGCGACTTGAAATAGTAGACAGAGGCGGCGGGCCGGCTGCTCCACTGTTTGAACAACGGTGCATTGGACAAGTCACGTCCGACATAGCTTGCGCCGCTCTCGTCGTGGCTGCGCGCCAGCATGATGCCGTCATTGTTGAGCAGCGACGCCGAGCCGTTCGCTCCGACGTCGAATCGCTCATAGAACTTGACGAAATAGGCCACGTCGATCGTGATCAGGGCGACGCCGGCAAAACTGCCGTCAGGATGGTTGAAGCGCCGCGATGCCGTGACGATCCACTGGCCGCCGGAACGGCTCCTGATCGGCCGGCCGATCAAGGTGCTGCGGTCCGTCGAGGCACGTACTCGAGCGGACGATTCCCCGATGTTTCGACGGATTATCGTGGGGCGACGTTAACCGTGCCGCCGCTCGCGCAGCGGTCGCGCTTTTTGTGCCAGGCTCACGCTTCCAGCGTGAAGCCGACGCGCAGCGTGACCTGGTAGTGTCGGACGGTGCCGTTCTCGATATGGCCGCGCGTCTGCACGACCTCGAACCATTTCATCTCACGGATGGTTTTTGCAGCGCGGCTGATCGCGTTCTGGATCGCGTCCTCGATCGACTTTTCCGACGATCCGACCAGTTCCAGGATCTTGTAGACGTGATCCTTGTCTTGAGCGGGCATGACGAACCTCCATGAGTGGCGGCAGGGCGCAAGTCAGGATTTCCGTCTGTAGAGACTAAACTGCGCCTGAACGAAGTCCAGAGGTGAACTCGGGTGAACGCGCAGCCTGCACGCGGGTTTCTAGTCGGGCACATGGAGGGCATCGCCGAGGGCACTGCGCGGCAGGTGACCCGCGCTGCCGTCATGAACGGCTGCCTCATCGCGCAACAGCCATCGCAGCTGCAGCGCGAGCACGGCCATCAAGGCAAAGCCGGCCATGGCGGGCGCGGCTTGCTGACCCGACGCCTGCGTCGACAGCACGAGCCCATAGGCGCCGGCGAGCAGGATCAGCCCGAACAGGGTGCTGCGTTCGCGCGGCGCCGCGATGCGGACAAGGTCGGGCAGGGCGAGCGCAAGGCCGATCCCCAGCATCGGCAGGTCGTAGTCGTAGGCGTAGGGGCTGATCATCACCGAGGCCATCGCGGTGACGCCGAGCGCGAAGGCAGGGGAGATCGCGCGATAAGCGCCGAGCACGACCGCGAGCAGTGCGAGGGCCGCGACGCCGACCTGTGCCCAGAAGGCACCCGCAGCGGGAACGCCTGCCGTGTGCAGCGCCGCAAAGGCCGAGATCATCCGGAAGAGCTGATAGTAGCCTTGATCGAGATAGCTCGCCGATTCCTTCACCGAGCCGATCAGCGCGCTCCAGATTTGCGGTCCGAAGATGAGCGTGCAAACAAGCGAGCTCACCAGGACCACTGTTCCGGCAGCGGTAATCGCAGTCCAGCGGCGCGTCGCCAGCAGATAGACGGCGGCGGCAATCGCAAGGTGCGGCTTGATCACCATCGCGCCGAGCGCAAGGCCTGCAAGCACCGGGCGCTTCTGCAAGGTGAGGCAGAACAGGCCGATCAGCGCACCGGTAAGAAAGCCGTTCTGGCCGCAGCCGATCGTGACCGCGAGCGCGGGAAACGAGATGATCAGGACTTGCACGAGATTCTCGCGAGCGATCGCGCGCAGCGTGACGAGATAGAGCGCGAGCGTTACCGCGGTGAACAACAGATACGCTGCGCCGACCGGCAGCAAAGCGAGCGGCGCAAGCAGCAGGTCGAATTGCGGCGGATAGGTCCAGGGCATCACCCCGGTCGTGCCGCCAGCCGCCTCCCCCTGCATCCTGCCGAAGGTCGCGAGCCGATAGACCTCGCCGACATCGCCGAGCCAGACCCGCTGCGCCACGATGTGAAACGCGTCGAAATCGGCGAGCTCGCGCAAGTGCCAGGGACCGACCCGCGCGAACCAGAACATCTTGACGGCAACGAGCGCCGCCAGCGCTGCGAGGATAACGCGCACATAGATCGTCCGCCGCGACGGCGAGGACTGAATCTGCTCCAGCGCTTCGGCAAGCATGACGATCTCGGGCCCGGCGGCGGCGTGCAGCACCCTGCATCGCCCATCAGGCCCAAGATTGCCGTGCGAGGCTTAAAGGACAGTAACGAACCTGAAAGGATTTTGCGACCGCGAGGCGCGGCCTATCGGCCTTGCGATTGGGCCTCGCGCGCCAGCCGTTCCGCCCTCAGCCGCTCCATGTTGGAATAGAGCGCCTTCTGCGCAGCCTCATGCTCACGCATGGCCTGCTCCGCGTCAGCCCGTCGTGCCTCATCGCGCGCCCTGCGCTCGTCAGGCGTGAGAATGCGGGGCGGTCGTACCGAATGATCAACTGTCATGGGAATATAACGCACGGCAGGCCGGCGGGTTCCCATCGCCCACCATGCGCTTAAACTAGCGCCAGCGCCCGAAGTCACCGGTCGGATCCGCAGGTTCGCGCTTCTCCGGCCAGAAATCGCCGGTTGGGCCGGCCGGCCCGCGCTCGCGCATCTGCTCCGCTACCTTGCACACCTTTGTCAGCATCGTCTCGGTATTCTTGTGGCCGCTCTTGAGCTGGTCGGTAATCCCCGTCGGAATCCCGCATGTCGTCGCATGCGAATCCACAAATTTGATGAGACCGCTCTCGGCCTGGCTGAAATCCCCGATCAGCTTGCAGGCTTCATCCGGCGGCGCATGCCGATCGCTGGCGGACTTGATCAGCTTGCCTCGCCTTTCGGCCTCTTCGCGCAGGGGAAGAAATTCTTTCCTGCATTCGTCAGCGATCGATGGTGGCTTGATGCCGGACAGAGGCGCGGTTGCGGCTCCAGTGCCGCTCGTGGCCGTGCCGTCCGGCCCGTTCGTCTGCCCGGGTAACGGCGCTGGAAACGGATCCTGCGCCTGTACGCCAGCTGCGGTAATGGCCAGGATCGCGGAAACTGCAAACCAGTTTATGAGGCTGCGTGAGGTCAACGCCGGTTCTCCGCCAGATGACGCGCGGATCCTATGGATCCAACTCCGTATCCCAGTAGAGATAGTCGAGCCAGCTATCGTGCAGATAGTTCGGCGGGAAGAGGCGGCCGTTGCGGTGGAGCTGGTGGACGGTCGGCGCGAACGCCGTCTGCCTCGGAAACATCTTTGCCTGCGCCGGCGTCAGATTGCCCTTGCGCAAATTGCAGGGCGAGCAGGCCGCGACCACGTTCTCCCAGGTGGTCTGGCCGCCTTTGCTGCGCGGGATGATGTGATCGAAGGTGAGGTCCTCGGGCGAGCCGCAATATTGGCAATTGAAGCGGTCGCGAAGGAAGACGTTGAAACGGGTAAAGGCAGGATGGGTGGTCGGCTTGACGAAGGATTTGAGCGAGACGACGCTCGGCAGCTGCATCTCCAGCGTCGGACTTCGTACCGCCTGGTCGTAATGCGCGACGATGTTGACGCGATCGAGAAACACCGCCTTGATCGCGTCCTGCCACGACCAGAGAGACAGCGGGTAGTAGCTCAGCGGCCGGAAGTCCGCATTCAGCACCAAGACCGGCCAACTGCCTTGCGAGACATGTGCGTTCAAGTAACGCTCCTGGCCTCCATATCGCTGCGAAGCAGCATGTGTTGACATACTACATGCAGCGTGACGGGATTGTGAAGCCCGCTGAGCGACTTATTCAGGCCCGCCGCGCGCCGGAACGCGCTGCAAAAAAGCCGCTTTTCGGGGAAGCGCGACCGCCGCGCGCGTCGTCCGCCCGATCTGCCGTTCTCCGCCGGCGTGCCGCCGATGGCGCTGTTCCAGGACGAGTCGCCGGCGCGCCGCTCCGGGACAACAAGTCGTGATCAGGAAGGTATGCGGCACCGCAGCCCGGGGGACGATGACCTGCCGCTGCGTTCCCAATGACGCGTGGTCAGCGCACCCGCTCCAGCTTCTGCAGGCACCGCGTGGCGCGCACCACCGCCGGCATCTCATCGTCGGGAAAGCTGGTCTTCCAGTCGGTGACGCCGACCTCGCCGACATAGATGTCGCCTTTCGAGTCCAGTGCGATGCCGTGCGGTGCCAAGAACTTGCCGCTCGCGATTCCCGGGCCGTCCTCGCCACCGAGCCGCGCGATGCGCTTTCCCTTGGCATCGACGATCGACAGCCGCGGCCCGAGATTGGGCACCTTGCGGTTGACGGCCATACCGGGCCCGAGTTCGCCGATCACGAAGGTTGGCTGCTTGCCGCCGCAGCAGCACAGCGCACAAGGCCGGTGCAGGTTGTTCCACTGCGTCTCGTATCGTCCGTTGCCGTCGAACACCTGCACGCGGTGGTTCTCGCGGTCGGCGACGTAGACATAACCGTCGGCATCGGCGGCGATGTTGTGAACGATGTTGAACTGCCCGGGATCGGTGCCGGGCTCGCCCCAGCTCATCATCAGCTTGCCGTCTGGCGTGAACTTGTGGACGCGCGCATTGCCGTAGCCGTCGGAGACGTAGATCTCGCCGTTCGGCGACAGCGCGGTGTGGGTGCAGCGGTGGAACGGATCGCCGCTCATGAACGGCGCAGGCTTCTCGGGGATGCCGATCGTCAGCAGCACCTTGCCGTCGGTCGTGCATTTGCGCACGGTGTGGTCGCCATCATCGGTGCAATAGAGATTGTCGTCGGCGTCGACATGCAGACCGTGCGCGCGGGCAAACAGTCCTTCGCCCCAGCTGCGCAGGAAATTGCCCTCGCGGTCGAGCACCACCATCGGATGGGCGCCGCGGTTGAAGACGTAGATGCGGTCCTTGCTGTCGACCGCGACGGAAGCGACATCCGTGAGCTGCCAGCCATCCGGCAGCTTCGCCCAGTTCTCGACGACACGGTAACGATGCTCGCCCGAGCCGAGTATGGCCGGCATTGGTGTCCTCCCTCTTTTTGTCGCCGTAGCGCTTCCGTTGTACCCATATCGTCATTGCGAGCGAAGCGAAGCAATCCAGTCTGTCTCTGCGAAACGATTCTGGATTGCTTCGTCGCAAGTGCTCCTCGCAATGACGATGGGGCTCAGGTCGTGCGCGCGGGCGTCGCCATGTCCCGCCCCAACATCCCTTGTTCGATCGCCTTGATCTGGAGCGCCAGGAACCTCGAATTGATGCGGCATTGCGCGAGGCTGCCGGCGATGAACCACAGGCCGGGCTGCTTCGTGCGCGCATACATGTTACGCAGCTCAAAACCGTCGCCAAAGCCCCAGATCGGGCCGACGCGATCGGCAACGGCATCGCCGAACAGCTTTCGCACCAGATAGGCTTGCGGCTTGTAGCCGGTCGAGAGCACGATGAGGTCGGCCGGGATGATCCCGCCGTCCTTCGTCCGCGCGCCCTCGGCGACGAAGCTTTCGATGTCCTCGAATTGCCTGAGCCCGACCTCGCCCTTCACGATGAGATCGGAGCAGCCGACGTTGAAATAATAGCCGCCGCCGCGAGTGAGGTATTTGAACTGCCAGCCGGTTCCGCCTTCGCCGAAATCGAGCTTGAAGCCGACGCGAGTGAGACCGTCGAGCAGCTCCTTGTCGAGCGCTTTCGACTGCTCCGTCAGCATCACGTGGGTCTTCTTCGTGAGCGGCGTCGGCATCGAGGTCGCGATCAGGTCGTTGTCCTCGAGCGTGCCCTCGTTGTAGGTCGCGTAGGCGAGCTGTGCCGAGGGTTCGATATTGGTGACCAGCGTCGGCGAGCGCTGCACCAGCGTCACCTCCGCACCGCTGGAGTAGAGATCCTGCGCAATGTCGTGGCCGCTGTTGCCGGTGCCGATGACGATCGCGCGCTTGCCGGTCCAGCTCTCGCCGTCCTCATAGCGGCTGGAATGCACGAGTGGGCCGTTGAAATTTTTCAGGCTCGGAATATCGGGCATGCTCGGGATGCCGCTGACGCCGGTTGCCATCACGACATGGCGCGGATGCATGGTGCGCGTGGTGCCGTCGGCACGGCGTAGCGTGACCGTCCAGCATCCCTTCGCATCGTCGTAGGTGCCGCCCTCGAACTCGGTGCCGGTCCAGTAGTTCAGCTCCATCGCCTCGACGTAAGCCTCGAACCAGTTCGCGAGCTTGTCCTTGGGGATATAGACCGGCCAGTTCGGCGGGAACGGCATGTAGG